>CAZLKP010000678.1:0-1505 GCA_964560095.1 uncultured Bacteroidia bacterium | reverse complement strand
CCGCCATCAGCAAAAATCCGGCATGCGCCACACCGGAGTAGGCGAGCAATCGCCGCATGTGTGTCTGGCGAAGGGCTGAGAGATTTCCCCAGGTCATACTCAGAATCGCAATCAGCCCCAGTCCCCAACGTACAATTTCGAATTCTTCCAGGGACATGCACACCTGAACCAGCCGAATCAGAAAAACTAAGATGCCGGTTTTGGGCAAAACCGACAACACGGCGTTTACCGGATAGGTACTTCCCTCCCATGCATCCGGCATCCAGAAATGCATGGGAAAGGCACCTAGCTTAAATAATACACCGACCAACATCATTCCCAAAGGGAACAGCCAATGATGGCTGGCTGACATTCCCTCCAGAAATGCCGGATCAGTGAAGCTGAGGGTTCCCGTGAGCCCATACAACCAGGACGCTCCATACAGGAATACCCCGGAAGCTGTGGCTCCATAAATGAAAAATTTCATCCCGGCTTCAGCAGACCTGGACTCCCGCCGGGTGAAAGCCACCAACACATAAGAAGACAGTGAAATCAATTCGATGCCCAGATAGGCCATGATCAGATGGGTGGATCGAAGCAAAAAACTTGTGCCCAGAACGAGTGTCATCAGGAGCAGAAAGCGCTCTCCCAGACGCTGGTCTTTTTCCATCTGCAGTCGCTTGTCTGCATAAAAGGGATAAAGGAGAATGAGCCCGACAACCATAGACAGTCCCTGAAACCATCGGCTCATATCGTCCTGCACCAGCATGGACCCGTTTTCGGCCAGATCCGGCTCCAACACCGCGAACAGCAGCCCTCCCAGGAAGATTATACCTGTCCAGACTGGCAGGCCCCTCTGGCCATACCGACCCGGCCACACAGCGAGAAGCAACCCGCCCACCACGCCAAAAATCAGTGTGGCCTCCACATACAATCCGGCTAGCTCCACGATCGCGGCATTGATCGCCTGACTCAGATATGATGCTTCCACCGGATCCATTGACATGCAAGGTACGATTTCTTTGGTCTGCAATGCGACACGTCAATGCCGAAACTTTTGTTATTTGCCTACCAGAATTCGAAAACAGTTCATGGATCAACCTCGCATTTATGTGATCATTCCGGCATTCAATGAAGAAGAATCCATCGGCAAGGTGATCCGGGACATTCCCCGGCCTCTGGCCACGGAAATCATCGTTTGCAGCAACGGATCTTCCGATCTTACAGAAAAGGTTGCCCGCGAAGCCGGAGCAAGCGTACTGGTAGAGCCTCGCAAAGGTTATGGTTATGCCTGCCTGAAAGGCATGGATTACATCGCCCGAAAACCAGCAGCTGAACGAGCGAATATTGTGGTGTTTCTCGATGGAGATTATTCTGATCATCCGGAGGAAATGCCGGAGGTTGTTGGACCCATCATCCGCGATGAAGCAGACCTTGTCATTGGATCCAGAGAACTGGGAGACCGGGAAAAAGGCAGCATGATTCCACAGCAGCTCTTCGGCAACTGGCTCGCCACCACCCTCATC
>CAZLKP010000677.1:0-1524 GCA_964560095.1 uncultured Bacteroidia bacterium | reverse complement strand
GCTTTTTCCTATATCATTATTTCAGCCTTGTCTTTGGGGTTTCTTTGTTTGTGGAGGGGGATTAAAAGCAAACAACTGATCAAAATCGATGTACTTGGCGCGCAAGCCAAAATGGTTATCCCGCAGTTTGATCGTTTCATCTTTACCTAAGTAATAATTCATGTCAACGTCGAGAACGCTCCGGCCTATTTTCCCGTGCATCTTTTCGATAATCAGGTGTTCATCTTCAAAGTGAAATCTGCCGGAAAAATCCTCGAAACGCACGGGGTGAATCTGCATTTTGGCATTAAACTGATCCAGATCAAGGTCGATGGAATGTAATCCAGACGCTTTGTAGTGCATGTCTCCGTTGACGTGCACCTGCAGATTGCTAAATTCTTCGTGGCGATAATCTTCGGGTACATAATTTTTCCCCTTGTAGGAAAAAACATCTTCCAGTTTGAGTAAGTCGGCTTCCAGGCTAAGGTCTAATTTTACATCTCCGTTCAGGGTGTCTTTCATCCAGAAACCATAGTCATGTACCAGACCATTTAAATGGAAATCAGATTGGTCGATGAATCCAGTGAAATCCACAATTTTCAGATCCGCATCGTCAATCAAAATATCCACATGAAAATCGTGTAGCTCGTGTGGATAGTGTTTCAGCTGGGCGTGCAGATCTTCAACGAAAAACTCACCCTGAGGCAGGTATTGGAAGTTCGTCAAACCACGAGCAGTGGAGACAAATTTCAATGCTACGTTGAAACCCTCTATTTGCTCGTCTATTCCCGTACTGTCTTCCCGGGAAAAGCCGGTCAGTGCGGCCAGGTCCAACAGTTGGGAACGCATTTCCAGTTCGGCTTCCACCGGAGTATTTAAGGGTATGATGGCATTGGTTGTGTCCTGCAACAGCGCCCCATAATTCACCATATTGCCTCTGATGCTGAAGTCAGATTGCCCAATAAATCCGTAGGTATCAGCAATCCGAATGCTGCTGCTGTCAATGCGCACTTCGGCATGAATGTCACGCAGTTCGTGTGCAAAGTTTTTGAGCTTAGCGTTCAGTTTTTCTACGGTGAAGCTACCTTCCGGTAAGAATGGAGATTCGGTGATTGCCCGGGCGGTGGATTGAGCCTTTAAGGACAACTGCAAATCCTGAATCTGTTCATCTATTCCGGTGCTGTCATCCGATGAAAAGCCGCTCAATTCACTAAGGTCTAATACGTTTGAGCGTATATCCAATTCGGCTTCCACCGGCGTATCGGTGTGGTGTACCATTGCGGCAATGCCCGTTATGGTACCTTTTAAAGATAGATCAGTTGCCCCCATTTTGAGTTCAAACTCATCCAGTACGCCCTGCTGCCCGTTCATGACCAGGTGCATATTCAGGCTATCAATGGGTACCCCTAAATCGGGGGATACGAAGTGGAGATCTTCTATGTTCAATTCGCTGTAATAAGCCTGATCCAGGGCTTCGAGTGCTTTTTCCGGATGATCCAGGTCAATGATGTCGTGAAAATTCATGTCCAGCTTGACCTCGCCCGA
>CAZLKP010000676.1:0-1525 GCA_964560095.1 uncultured Bacteroidia bacterium | reverse complement strand
GTGGTATTTCTTCTATCAACGGTGACACAGAGCCTCTGTTCATCATTGATGGAGCGCCAGTCGATCAGGACAATTTCCGTTCGCTCAACCCGAACGAAATCGAGTCCGTCACAGTACTGAAAGATGCAGCAGCTACGGCCATCTATGGTAACCGAGGTGCCAATGGGGTAATTGTTATTGAAACCAAAGGTGGAAGCTTCAACGCTCCACTGGAAGTGACTTACACTTATTCCAATATCCGCAGTACCCTGCAGAACAATGATTATGATCTGATGAACTCCCGCGAGCAGCTCGGTCTTGAGCAAAACTGGAGTAGCCTGATCGGAGCAAATCGTGGTCTTGGTGGTGGTCGTACTGATGCCCAGCTTGATTCCATCGCAGCTATCAAAGATCAGGATTGGCCTGCTTACTTCTTCCGGACGGCTGTTGGTAACAACCATAACCTTCAAATTCGTCGTGGTACGTCCAATACCTCTTCTTATCTCTCTGTTGGATATCTGGATCAGGAAGGAATTCTGCTGAACTCAAACCTGCAGCGTGTGAACTTACGTGGAAACATTTCTGGCCGGAGTGACAACAATAGATTTCAGTATGGAGCCAACATTTCGTTGAACTATTCTACCACCAACGAGGATAATTCCATCGGAACCAGCGGGATCAACCGTAACCCTGTATTGGCTGCCTATCAATCTACGCCCTGGGTCACTGCTGATGACTACACGAATGGGGCCGATCTTCTGTCGCCTCTGTCATTTGCTAATACGCCCCTTTTCATCATCGACCGCCTGAATACCTACACCTACAAGGAAGACGAGATTCGTATGATCTCTACCGTCCGTGCGAGCTACGAGCTGTTTGATGGACTGACCATTGGAACTCGTGCCAGCGGCGACCTCCTCAACGAATACAGGGTTCAGGCTGAGGCCTCTGAGTCTTTCAACGCCCTGCTGTTCGGTGCTCAACGTCCCGATGCTGGCTTCCAGACAATGCGGAACCGACGTGATTTTCTGTTCAACCAGGTAACCAACCTCAGCTACGATAATACTTTTGGCAAGCACTCCATCTCTGGTGGTGTTTTCACCGAGTATTTCCGTGCATTCCAGGACATTTTTGGCGTTGTGGCTGAAGGGCTTGATCCAAAGACATTTTCTCCAGGTGACGCTTCTGGCTACGTCGGTGATGCTCCTGACAATGACTTTTACGTTGATGATGCTTTCGGAAACGTTGCACGTGCAGGACTTTTCTCCTACTTTGCTCAGGCTGACTACGACTATGATACCCGTTATGGTATCTCCGGAACGATCCGTCGTGATGCTTCGTCCCAATTTGCTGAAACCAACCGCTGGGGTACGTTCTACGCCGTTGCCGGTCGCTGGAACATCCACAATGAAGCATTCGCCGAGAATCTGCCATTTGATATCCTGAAACTTCGTGCCTCTTATGGTACCAACGGTAACCAGGACCTTTCCGGTGGCGGTTATTTTGCAGACCTGAACCTCACCCGTTCCCTGTATGCTACAGGCGG
>CAZLKP010000675.1:0-1537 GCA_964560095.1 uncultured Bacteroidia bacterium | reverse complement strand
TTGACCGTGACCAGGTAGCCGATCGCGGTAACTTCTTTCTGGTTGTGTTCCTCGAGTTCACGGGTGAAGGTAGGGGTCGTGTCGGATGGCGGAATCAGGGAGAAGGGCGAACACAGGGGAAAACCCAGTAGCTCGATTTCGTCGTAGGCATCTTCGAGGGCCTCTGGTGTGAGGTCGGGCAGCTGGTATGCTTCGCCTTCGGGAACAAAGAGGACATCCGCCTGTCGCTTATCGCGTTTGGGCTTGAGGTGCAGCTTTACTTCCCAGAGCAACTGGGGTTTGGCTTTGCCGGTGAATCGAAACGCACCGATCCGGATCAGGATCATGAGTTGTTCTTCCCCGATCGCTACCCGGCGTGTAAAGTCGGCCAGATCCGCAAATTCGCCCCGGCGTCTTCTCTCCGTTACAATGGCTTCTGCCAGTTTGCTACTCAGGTCTTTGAGGTGGACAAAGCCGAGGTAAAGATCACTATTTTCAAGATGTGAGAGCATCTTACTTCGATTCACGCATGGGGCATGGATGGTGGCTCCCAGCATTCGCGCCTCGTGGAGATACATTTCGCTGTCGTAAAAGCCGCCGAAATTATTCACCACCGCCGTGATGAATTCCAGCGGAAAATAGGCCCGCAAAAACAGGCTCTGAAAGCTTTCCACTGCAAAACTGGCTGAGTGAGCCTTCGAAAAGGAATAGGCCGCAAAGCTCTGGATCTGCTTCCAGAGCTCCTGGACTGTGGCTTGTGGGTAACCCTTTTGTTCACAGGCACGGAAAAACTTCGCCTCTACCTCCTGAAATTCCCCCTTGTCGCGGGATTTACCCGTCATGGCGCGGCGCAGCATGTCGGCTTCTGCCAGATCCAGCCCGGCAAATTCGTGCACTACCTTGATCACATCCTCCTGATAGACCATCACGCCATAAGTGTCGTGGAGAATCTCACCAATTTTGGGATGGAGGTGTTCAAATACGCGGCCATTGTGTCGCTCAATGTAAGCACGCATCATGCCCGAGTTGGATACCCCCGGCCGGATGATGGAGCTGGCTGCCACCAGGGTGGGGTAGTCGTCGCAGCGAAGCTTGCGCAGCAACATGCGCATGGCCGGAGATTCGATGTAAAAAGCGCCGATCGTGCGGCCTTTGGCCAGCAGTGCGCGCACCTTCGGGTCCTGCTTGAAGCGTTCCACCTGATGAATTTCAATGGCCTTTCCCTGATTTTCTTTCACATACTGCACGGCATCCTTGATATGCCCCAGCCCTCGCTGGCTCAGAATGTCAAACTTGTGCAGGCCGATGTCTTCGGCCACGTACATATCAACATGCGTCGTGGGAAAGCCCTTGGGCGGCATGTTGGTGGCCGTGTAGCTGTAGATGGGTTCTTCCGAAATAAGTACGCCCCCAGCATGAATGCCCAGATGATTGGGGAAGCCTTCGATGAGTTTGCTGTAATGGAGAATCTGCCGGGAGGTTTTGTCGATGTCGGTCGGCACCTCGTCGAAGTAGGCATGGGAGACCAATGTGTCGATTTCGCGTTTGGGTAGGCCGA
>CAZLKP010000674.1:0-1538 GCA_964560095.1 uncultured Bacteroidia bacterium | reverse complement strand
GGCAGCGATGATCCCACCCTGATCAATGACGACCGCTATGCCCCGGCCAGCGTGCTGGCTCCCAAGTCCAAGGCAGACTTCGCCTTTGTCCTGCATGCCCTCAACTACCTGTCCAGCAAGGGCCGCGCCGCCATTGTCTGCTTTCCGGGGATTTTCTATCGCGGCGGTGCAGAGCAAACCATCCGCCAATACCTGGTGGACAACAACTACGTTGAAACCGTCATCTCCCTCGCTCCCAATCTCTTCTACGGCACCACCATTGCCGTGAACATCCTCGTGCTCTCCAAGCACAAGCCCGATACCAGAGTGCAGTTCATCGATGCCTCGGGTGAGAACTTTTTCAAAAAGGGCACCAACAACAACCTGATGACCGATGCTCACGTTGCGGCGATTGTGCAGCTCTTCGACCGCAAGGAAGATGTGCCCCATGTCGCCAAGTCCGTGCGCATGGAAGCCATCGCGGAAAACGCCTACAACCTCTCCGTCAGCACCTACGTCGAGACCAAAGACACCCGCGAGGTGGTAAACATCGCCCAGCTCA
This sequence comes from uncultured Bacteroidia bacterium, assembly GCA_964560095.1. Classification (GTDB taxonomy): domain Bacteria; phylum Bacteroidota; class Bacteroidia; order J057; family J057; genus JANQTF01. Next base: position 997 of record CAZLKP010000674.1, on the reverse strand, counting down.
ATGAGCAAATCGCCGCCACCGTCGCCAAGATCGATACCCTTCGCAGGGACATCGACGCCATCGTCGCGGAGATTGAAGGGGGTGAGGTGGAGGCATGAGCAAAAACCGAAAAATCAAAGTTAATGAGACCGAGATTTCCGTGATTATCAAGGACGAGACTGACTACATCAGTCTCACGGATATGACGAAAGGCTTCCCTGAAGGCAGCGGGTTGATTGGAAAGTGGATCACCAACAAAAACACTCCGGAATACCTGGGCAGTTGGGAGCGCATCAGCAATCCCGCCTTCAATTACCCTGAATTCGGGGTAATTGAAAACGATGCCGGTGTGAACCGCTTCATCATGTCTGCCGGTCAATGGATCGAGAGGACGGCTGCCGTGGGCATACTGGTGAAAGCGGGGCGCTATGGGGGAACCTACGCCCATCGGGACATCGCCTTCCATTTTGCCATGTGGTTGAGCCCCGAATTCCAGATTTATCTGGTGAAAGAGTTCCAGCGCTTGCAAGAAAAGGAGCAAAAGCAACTCGGCTGGGATGTGAAACGCAATCTCACCAAGATCAACTACCGAATCCATACCGACGCGATAAGAAACCACCTGATCCCGCCCGAGCTCAGCGGAAAACAAACAAGCCTGATCTACGCCAGCGAAGCCGATGTCCTCATTATGGCCCTATTTGGACAGGCCGCAAAAGACTGGCGCGATGCCAATCCGGGCGAAAAGGGCAACGTCCGCGACCAAGCCAACGCTTCTCAACTCGTCTGTCTGGCCAATCTGGAAAACCTCAACGCCCTTTTCATCAACGAAGAGATGCCACAACCGCTCCGGCTGCAAAAGCTCAACCGCATTGCCATTGAGCAAATGGAAATTCTCACCAGCGAATACAGTCAGGCACTCCTGGGTGGAGGCAAAGCGAAGGGGTTAAAGCGATGACCAAAAAGGAAAAACAGGAGCTATCCATTCGCTCATCCGCCGCCGAGTATCTCACCTTCATAG
>CAZLKP010000673.1:0-1542 GCA_964560095.1 uncultured Bacteroidia bacterium | reverse complement strand
TCATTAGCTTCATTCTGGGCTTTGGCAACCGCCATGCCATAGCCGGGGACAATCACGACTGACTCCGAGTAGTTCAGCAGAATGGCTGCATCGCTGTGGTTGATTTCCCGGATGGTCTGATCGCCGGAAGCCTTACTGCCTCCCGTTGTTCCCCCAAAGCCTCCAACAATGACATTCCAAAGCGATCGGTTCATGGCCTCGCACATCAGCACGGTCAGGATGGTTCCCGAAGCACCAACCAGAATCCCGCCCACCAGCATCACCTGTGAGTCATAGACAATGCCTGCCAGGGCTGCAGCGACGCCTGTAAGGGCATTGAGCAAAGAAATCACGACCGGCATGTCTGCCCCACCAATGGGCACCACAAAAGTAATTCCGTAGATCAGGGAAACTCCGAGAATGATCCAGGCCCAGAAGAAAGGCTCCTCCGGCATGGCTGTGCGATAGGTGATTCCTGCCAGAATAGCCACCAACAGGGTCATATTGACAAAGGTTGGGGCCGGAATTTTGATGGTGTTGTCATTGATCAGGCCCTGAAGCTTGCTATAAGCAAGAAGAGATCCTGTGAATGCAACAGCACCTACGAAGAGGGCAAACAGTGTCGTAGCATGCTCTCCCATGGCCACGGGCTCGGCCAGGGCTTCATAGCGATTGAGTTCCACCACAGAAATGGCCACGGCACAGCCGCCGCCCAAACCGTTGAAAATGGATACCATCTGCGGCATAGAGGTCATGGCGACACGCTGGGCAGATACCATACCGATGGCACCACCGAGGACCATTCCGCCCAGAATCCAGAGATAGTTATTGTCACCCTCCATGGGGACAATGAGCGTGAGTACGATGGCAAACCCCATCCCTGCTGCCGCCAGGAGATTTCCTACACGAGCCGTGGCGGGGCTGCTCAGCCGTTTCAACCCTACAATAAAGAGTAAAACAGCGATGACATATCCAAGGTCGATATATTCCTTCATCTTGTTGGGTTACTTTTTCTTTTTAAACATTTCGAGCATCCGGTTGGTCACGGCATGGCCGCCCACGACATTGATCATACCCAAGGTGGTGCCGATAAACCCGAGGGAGAGGGCGAGATAATCATCTGAAGCAGATGACCTCACAAGAATGATCGCACCGATAATCACAACCCCTGAAATGGCGTTGGCGCCCGACATCAGGGGTGTATGTAGGACCGTCGGAACTTTAGAGATGAGTTCAAAACCCAAAAAGATGGCAAGCAACAGAACATAAATCATCGTCATGTTGCTTTGAAGAAATTCGGTGAATGCCTCCATATTGTCAGTTAGTTCTTGATTCAATAGAAGAAAAGGGAATCAGCCAGCCGCTGTTTCAGGTACATTACCCAGGAAGGTGGAAGCGACGATCTCATTGCTGAAATCGAGGTTTTCTTTTCCTTCCTTAAATACATACTGGACGAAACTCCAGACGTTGTTGGCATAAAGCAGGCTGGCGTCTTTGGGCATACCTCGTGTGAGATGGGAGTCTCCGATGATGGTTACGCCTGTATGAACAATGGTCTGATCA
>CAZLKP010000672.1:0-1553 GCA_964560095.1 uncultured Bacteroidia bacterium | reverse complement strand
GCCACACCCGATACACCCAGCGAGCACAGCACGATTGAAGGAGCACCCAACTCCGGAATCGCCCCCACCTATGCTCCCAACCGCGAAGACCATTTCCGGTCCTGGCTGGTGTCGCTCACCGATGCTGATAAAACCACACTTCAAGCAACGGATATACACGCGGCAGCTCGTGGATTTACCCTGGACGGTGAAACCTCTCCCGACGCGAATGCTAATGCCGTCAAGTTGGTAGGCGAAGGAACCCTCAGCAGTGGCAGTAACACAAGCGAGCATGTTCATGCCCGCCTCCTCGATCTGCCCAACGGTCGCTTCGGCTGGTGGGTCGGTGATGAGAGCCAGAAAGCGAAAATTATGGCGGATTCCTACGAGTTTAGCTCAAACTTGAGCGCCGCAGATCGGCTTTTCCGTCAACAGGCGCCTGCCTCAATTGGCAATAGCTCGATTCAAGGACTAGAGAATCTCACTGACAGCAAACAGCTTGCCTCTCTGTTATCTCGCGAAACTCTCGAATTGATCGATGGAATCGGTGAACTTGCACCCTCTCACTTTCATGATACCACCACCGACTCACTTGGAGTCCTCGCAGATGTTCGTGAGGGGGGGCTTAAACGCGATCTTTCTACCATTCTCTCGCAACCTATCGACACCGAGGATGTTTATGCTATCGAAAATTACTACTCGTATCAGCGAATCGCTTCGCTGAAGCCGGGTGGAGATGATTATATGCTTTATCGCTTCGACAACATGGTCACAAGCAATAGCGCAATGGGTGAGGCTAACGTCCCTATCCAGGATTTGGCGGCCTATTATCAGCTGTATGATCGCTACCGCTCGGATTGGCAGCGTTCAGGAATTCAATACTCCTCGTCTGAATCATCCTCACCCAACAATCTATTACCAAATGGTATTATGGTCAGCACGCCTGACTATGGTCTCACAAACCAGGAAAACGAGAAATATCTGCGAGGTTACACGTCCCTTTACCGGCAGCCAATACCGATTAAAGTAGAATATATCTTGCATTATGCTGGAAGACCTATCATCCCAAAGCCAACAGATCCAGATGCCGATCCTTACGAACTCAGAATCGGATTTTCACCTGCAGTCACATTGTGGAATCCTAATAACGTTCCGCTGGTGATGAATTTTGGCAATCCCGAGGATAACGCTTTGATGATTCGGGAACATCCCATGCAGCTGGATTTGACCTTTCAAAAGTCTGAAAGCTACAGCGGTTCGCCTACAAAAACGACAACGATCAGTTTCAACCGTATAACCAACACCCAACAGGGAGAGCTTTTTACTGTGTTCATCTCGGGAAAAAACCCGGTTGTTTTCGAACCTGGTGAAACCAAAGTCTTCTCTCTTCAGGTGTCCTCAAATACCAATCCAGGTGTAGGGGATGCAGAATTTGACCTTGCTGTACGCGGTCGCGTGGGCAACAGATATGCAGAGCCTTACATTGAGGAGTTGGAGCTTGTGCCCGGCTGGAACCCAGAAAAATTTCTGATCCCTACCACTGATGCTGGAGGCAAAAGGCAACAAGATTTTAT
>CAZLKP010000671.1:0-1563 GCA_964560095.1 uncultured Bacteroidia bacterium | reverse complement strand
TGATTCTGGCTTCGTTGACGGGCCTGCCACCGTCCGGGGGCTTCATTGCCAAGTGGATGTTGTTCATTTCTGCTCTCGATGAGGGAGGGCCATTGATGATAGCACTGGTGTTGTCCGGCACAATTAACACCGTGCTGGCATTGGCCTATTACATGATCATTCCCTCCAGGATGGTGTTTCGCCCAACGCCAGACAATGACAAAGCCGCCAATCAGTTTCCAGCCTATGAGTGGGTGGGAGGCATGCTCTTTGGGATCCTGCTCCTGATCAGTGGAGTATGGGGATTTGACACATTACTGGGGATATTTTCCCGGTGGTTTTGACCTCTATGTTGTGGAATGTTTCTGTGAAGAGACTCTTAACCGTGATGGGTATCCAAACTTTCAGGGATGGAACTGGGTACCAGCCACAGGGTTTCTACGAAAAAGTGTTACTTTTATCCTCCCAATTAGTCCGTGTTTTATGAAACTCCAGTGCTATGTAGTCCTCATGGCTGTCATCCTGTACGGGACAGGGTGTGGTAGTGGTACGGGCTCTGTAGATACCGAAATAGAATCAGAGAGTCAGATCACTGGCCTTGCTGATTCCGTTGGGATTCTTGGCTATACAAGCAGCGGGAGAGTGGACAAAGCGATCCCTGCTAGAGAAGATGTGACCAGTGGCGAAATCACCATCGCGGTCGACGAATCATTCAAACCGGTCATCGAAGCGGAAATCCATGCATTTGAGTTTCTTTTTCCTGATGCCAAGGTTCATGCTTTGTATCTTCCAGGCGAAGAAGCCATTGCCGCCATGCTTAGCTCTGATTCCATTCGCCTGGCCATATCTACCCGCGAACTCCGACCTTCAGAAGAGAATTTTCTGGCCCAACGGAGCATTGCCCCAAAGTATGCGCATCTTTTCACGGATGCCATTGCCGTGATCACACATCCCGACATGGACCTGAAGTCACTGACGATGCACCAGCTACAGGGTTTGCTGGATGGCAGCATCAGGAATTGGCAGGAGCTGGAGCCGCAAAGCCGTAATCTCGAAGCCAGCCTGGTGGTGGATAATCGAGCATCCAGTGTACTGATTACCCTCAGGGAACGTTTTGCTCATGGGGAGCCTTTGCCACAGGCATCTCTCTATGCGCTGGACTCTACCCAAAGCGTGATCGATTATGTAGCAGAAAATCCAGGATCCATCGGATTTATCGGCGTGGCCTGGATCAGTGACTTAGACGACCCCGACATGCGGGAACGAAAAAGGAAAGTGACGCTGGTAGCGATGGAGCGGTCAGAAGGAACAGACAGCACTTGTCTGGAATCTGAAAACTTTTTCCTCCCCTATCAGAGCTATATATACCAGGGGTGCTATCCGCTCAATCGTCGGGTCATCTCTGTGTTACGTGAATCAACTCTGGGCCTGGGAACCGGCTTCGTGTCTTACATGGACAGCCCCAAAGGGCAATTAGTCGTTCACAAAGCAGGTCTTCCCACTGTTCATAGTGTGAGCAGAAGAGTGAAATTGCCACCCAAAACTAAACTTGACAATTCCCAGTAATTGCCTGAATCTTCAATT
>CAZLKP010000670.1:0-1564 GCA_964560095.1 uncultured Bacteroidia bacterium | reverse complement strand
ATCATCATAATATTCATCCCAATATCCGGGAGGATCATGCTGAAGCTGTTCCTGCTGGAAAAGCCGATGGGTAGTAACTGTTGCGGCATCCGATGCGTTCCACGAATCAGATGCGGAAAGCGGACCCGAATAGCTCAGCTTCGCCATCGCAGACATGCTTAGGGCCAGGGTCATCGATATCAGCATCCAACGTTTCATGTTTTTATCTGTTTTGCGGCTCAAAAAGCCAGTTGATTTCCCTATCAGATACCCTAAAATGCCCCTTGTGGTTGGGGATTCCGAGCAGAGATGAGCAAGCGTGCGTTTTTGTGGAGTAAACGTGTGCTGCTTGGTGATCCCCTTCAATAGTCTTATCTTTACTGCTAAGAAAGTGTGTGAGGCATTTTTTATGAACTGGCCCTGCACACTCTCCTCCCGATGACGATACAGGGCCCGGAAAAATGATGGTCCTGCTTTTACGGGACTTTTTTCATTTTTAACCGACTTGCATTGACATTCGAAGAATTTGACCTTTACAGGAACCTTCTCGACGGGCTGCACTCCATGAATTACGAATCGGCCACCCCGATTCAGGAAGCGGCTATCCCCATCGTACTCGCCAAAAAAGACCTCATTGCCTGCGCACAAACGGGTACCGGCAAGACGGCCGCCTACCTTGTGCCGGTGATGCAGCAGATCATGGATCTGCCTCAGGGCAAGACACGCGCGCTCATCATCGCACCGACGCGGGAGCTCGCCCATCAAATTGACCAAAATGCGCAGGCCATTGGATATCACGCCAATGTGTCCTCAGTGGCTGTATATGGCGGGAATGACAAATCAGGGTGGGATGTACAGAAAAAGGCGATCGAAACCGGCGTGGACATCATCATTGCTACGCCCGGCCGCTTTTTGCTGCATTACAAACTCGGATACATGGATCTGAGTGAGGTACAGATGGTGGTCCTTGATGAAGCCGATAAAATGCTCGATATGGGCTTTGTCGGTGACATCAAACAAATCGTTTCGTATGTACCGAAAGAACGACAGACCATCATGTTCTCGGCCACCATGCCGAAAAAAATCCGGGAGCTTGCTATGGAGATTCAGACATCTCCCCAGGAAATCAACTTCAATCTGGCCAAGCCCGCTGAGGGAATCGATCAGAAGGCTTATTGCATTTTTGATGAGCAGAAAATGCCTCTGCTCAAGCACCTGATTGACCAGAAAGAGATTGACAGCATGCTCATTTTTGCCTCCAGCAAGGCCAAAGTGGACAACATCGACCGGTCTCTCCGCAAAATGGGGGTCAAGGTCCGGGCCATGCACTCCGACAAAGATCAGGGAGAGCGCACCGAAACCCTGCAGGCATTCAAATCCAAACAGTTTCAGATTCTGGTCGGCACAGACGTGCTTGCCCGGGGAATCGACATCGACAACCTCAGCCATGTCCTGAATTTTGACTGTCCCCGCGATGCCGAGGATTATGTGCACAGGGTTGGTCGAACGGCGCGAGCCAGCAAAACCGGCGAAGCCATAACCTTCGTCGATCCCCGCGATTTTCGCCGGCTCGCCAGCATTGAGC
>CAZLKP010000669.1:0-1596 GCA_964560095.1 uncultured Bacteroidia bacterium | reverse complement strand
CTGCCAGTGGGGCTGCGCAGGGCCATGCCAATCCGCAGCACCTGAGCCTTTTTCAATGGCACCGGCCCAAACTCGATACGGGCGACGCTGCCGCGACGCAACTGCTGCACCACCATTTGCAGCGACATCTTGCCATCATAGGCTTCATCCAGCACTGGGCCAAACATGACACTGGCAGCCGGGTCGCTGTGGTTTTCCCACTCCTCGGGCAACTGCCCCAAACTCTCCTCCAGTGCGTTGCGCACCGGCTGCCAGGTACCCTCAAAATCTTCCTCGGCAAGTGCGCTTACTTCCGCACGGATCTCCAGATGGGCCAGCGGTGCTGGGGCATCAGAAAATGGCCCCTGTCCCAGCAGAGGCATCCATAACAATAATACTGCGGTAATTACCAACGATAAATGTCGAATTTGCATAGCTTCAGCAATATGACAAGGCACAGCAAGTTTTGTCCAAAGGAAAATTACAAGTACAAGGAAGCCGAAAGATAGAGATACTATTTTTCACTGAGAATGCTCTTCCTTGATTTCGACTCTCTCTACTCTTTCTCTTTGCTTAAATCGAGCTTATCGGCCATCTGCTTCATCATGTCCAGCAGTCCTCCCTGAACCTTATACGGGTTCGTCTCCCATCCATCGAATTCACCATTATTATCTTTGGCTAAACTCAGGAATCTATCGCCTATCGGGCTGAGCAATTCGATTGTGGGGATTAGTGACAAGTCGCACCAGCATAGCCACTGCCCATCTTCTGATGCCGACTCATCAACTTCTACCTCAAATCCTTCTGAAACCAAAATCTCACCAATGCGGCGGGCCATCGGTTCATCAGGTAAGTAGAGAAAAAAAGAAAGAGGTACGGGCTTTGTTAAGTCTATTGATGTGGCTTGTAAAGCATTCATTACATCTTCTGCGAAGGCTTGGCCGTTTTTGTATCCGTCGTGTTGTTTCAGTGGCATGTGGTTCCTTTATATTTTGAAATTAAGTGGATTTAATAAAATTGTTGAATGTTCAATATGAGGCTTTCAGTTGCTTGATGCAATCATTCCCACTCAAAGTGCAAAAATAATTTGAATGGATTGAGAAAAATGGACGCAGGATTCATATTTAATGAGAATTCAATTATGCCAGCCTCAAAAGTCCCTGCTTTTCGTGCTTTTCGTAGAAACAAAACTTCCCCAGCCCCCAAAAGCCTCGTGTTGCTGGCTTCCGGTTCTCCCGTCAGTCTAATAAGTCAGCACTCATGTCCACCAGTGCTTGGAGCCGCAGCCGCTCTGCGATTTCTATCATGGGGCAGGTGGCCTTTTCCACGGTGATGGATATGGGCAAGTGCGGGGCGAGGTGGAACAGGTTGTCGCTGAAACGGGCGTCGGCGTTGTGCAGGCTGAGGCGCGTCCATGGGGCGCAGGCCTTGCTGCTTAACTGGATGACGGCCTGGCCCTTTTCCACGCTTACCTGAACGTTTATTTTCGGCTTTTGCAAAAGCCAGTACATGGGCTTGCAGAGGTAGCCGATGTTGCGGGAAACTTCCTTGCCCTTTGCGTCTTCCAGTACCGCCCACAGCATCAAATCGCGGTCGCCTGCCACAGGGCGTGCATTG
>CAZLKP010000668.1:0-1597 GCA_964560095.1 uncultured Bacteroidia bacterium | reverse complement strand
GTAAGGCGTTTGATCACCCCACCCTTCCCGGCGGAGTCCCGTCCTTCAAAAACAACGACCAGCTTGTAACCGGTTGCCTTCACCCAGTCCTGCAGGCGCACCAGCTCTACCTGAAGGCGGCGCAGTTCCTGAAAGTAAAAGCGGCGGAACTCATTGCGCTTTTCGGGTGGATCCATCGGCACACCCGACTTGCGCTTGAGATCCTCCTCGAAAATATCCTCCATATCATGCTCCATCTCTTCGACCAAATCCTCCATGATCTCAGTATGGAGATTGTCATAAATGACTGGATCGTGAGCATACAGATAGCCTGATTCAGCAACCGCCTTTGCATTGGCGGTCGCACTGTTTCCAGGCGCTTTCTTTTTAGTCGCAGCCTTTTTAACAGCTTTGGCGGTCGTATTTTTCTGATTTGCGGATGTTTTCTTTTTAGCCATGAGCAATAAGGTTTCTTTTGCATGTAAACAACTAGAACGGGTTTTGGCTCGAAAAAACTGACGCCGTTGCAAAATTGTTACATGCGCTCCGGGAAGAACCCTTTTCTCACGACTAGCCGTCCAGCCTGTGGAGGAATCGCCTGAAAGCCTCTGGAGGCTCAATCCATTCTGAGGCGTTACTTTGGCTGTTCCATTTTAAGGGTGGTGCTGATGCCGGATTTCTCCAGCGTCACGGAGTGTGTTCCTGGGGCAAAGGCCTTGATGGTGAAGCCCTCGACGACCTCACCGACTTTGGCCCAGACGGCGAGGTTGTCTTTCTTTTTGATGAAGCACAGTTTCCATTCGCCACCCGCCCTGGTGTAGCCGTTGAGGGTGAGGTTTTTACTGCCGCTACTCTCCGATTGGGCCAGGCGCTCCTTGAACGCCTTGGAGAGGAAAGGCGAGTTTTCCAGTAATGGCTGATAGTCGGCTAACGTTTCCTCGCCCGTCACCAGAAGAGGCAGGAAGGCGAGCATGAGTATGGGAAGGATGGTCGGCTTCATCGGCGTGGCCCTCCCCGAGGCAATGGTTTTTCCCGTTCCTGGGCTGGCTCGGCATCCGCCTGAGGGGCTTCGTCTTGGTAGCTTTGGCTGCTCTGATTGATGGGTTGTTCAGCGTCGATCTCTGCAGAACTCCTGGCGGCGGCTTCGGTATTGGCCTGAATGATTTTATCCGCTTCGGTTTCTGCTCCAGAGGACGCGTCCGCTCTGGCCTCAGCGATGTCCTCTACGGCTTCTTCACTATCTGCGGGTGGGGAAATAAGCAGTTTGCTCTGTTCGGCGAAGCGACCTCGATTCAGGTAGTAATTAATATCCTGGCCGATGGCGGTGCGGTCGAGCTCTTCCTGGGTCAACAGCTCGGATTCATCAAAGCCTTCGACAATGTAGGGCTTGATGAAGATAATCAGCTCGCGCACGGTTTGTTGGTTACTTTTGGGTTGAAAGAGGGGCCCAAAGATGGGCAGATCGCCAAGAATGAAGACACTGCCGTCCTTATCAAGGGTGTCAACCTGCTGCAGCCCTCCCATAACAATAACTTCCAGGTCGCGCACACTGACAAAGGAAGTAGCACGGCGGGTGCTGATGATGGGCTGCTCATTATTGTCGATGAGTTGTGTGTCG
>CAZLKP010000667.1:0-1620 GCA_964560095.1 uncultured Bacteroidia bacterium | reverse complement strand
AGATGCGAACTGATGAAGGCAATCTTCTTGTGGCCCAGTTCGATCAGGTGTTGGGTCGCCAGCCTTCCTCCCTCTACATCATCAACATTCACCCTGAGGCCACCTGGCCGGACGGAGCCCCCGTAACTGCTGAGGACGTGCTGTTTACTTTCAAAGCCATTGCCTGTCCGCTCACACAAAATTCCGCCCAAAAAGGCTATCTGGAATTTCTCACGGATGTGCAGCCCGTCGAAGGCGACCCCAAATCAGTGGCGCTCGTGTTCCGGGAATACTACATGAATAACCAGAACATCAGCATCCTTTCTTTTATCCTGGATCACCGGAAGTATGACCCGGACAGCATTCTGGCTCAGTATGAGGTGGGTGCATTTCTGGGAGAAAAAGCCCAAGCCCTGGCAGAGCAGGAAGACATTCAGCAGTGGGCCACCTTTTTCAACGACGGCAAACTCGGCAGCGCGCCAGAATGGCTGAATCACGGCTCCGGTCCCTACGAAGTGAGCGAATGGACACCCGAAAAGCAGATCGTGCTGACCCGCCGCGACAACTACTGGGGGAAGGATCTGCCCGGCTATGTGCATCGCGCCACCCCCCAAACACTCGTTTTTGAGATTATCCGGGAGGATGCCACCGTGGAACTTCAGCTCAAAGAAGAGAATATTGACCTGGCGACCCTCAGCATTCAGAGTGCAAAAACCCTCAGCGAAAGCGATCTTGTGACCAGCAATTACGAACTGGTTCGCCCCGAAAAAGCCAGCATTGCGATGATTGTGTGGAATCTTCGCCCGGAAAGTGGCAGCCGCAAGCCCGTGTTTGACGACGTGCGCGTGCGTCAGGCCGTAGCGTATGCCCTGCCCATTGATTCCATTCTGGCGCAGAATTTTGCCCTCCCACAAAAGCGGGCCGTGTCACCGGTGGCCCCCTCCAATCCCGACCACAACGACACCCTCACGCCCATTCCTCACGACCCAGCTAGGGCCCGCCAACTTCTGGCTGAAGCCGGCTGGGCCGACAGCGATGGCGATGCCTGGCTCGACAAAATGGTCAATGGGGAACAGATGGACCTGGAATTTGAAATCCTATATGCGCCCAACTCCCAGGCCGTAGAGGATGTGATGAACCGCTTTGAATCTGAACTGGCCCAGGTGGGCATTCGCCTCATCCAGAAGAAAAGCAGCCTGCAGGAATACCTACCGCAGGTGATCAATCATCAATATGATGCGGCGCTCTTCGCGATGAGTTCGTCGGATCTACCCTATGACTTCAAACAGGTGTACCACTCCGACTCCTGGGGCGGTGGCAGCAACCTGATGGGCTACCGCGACTCCCTGGTAGATGTGTGGATTGATCAGGCCCGCGTGGAGCAGGACCCGGAAGCGCGTAAGCAACTGGTGGACCAGATACAAGAAAAGCTGTATGAAGATCAGCCGGCGCTGTTTTTATTTCATCCGCGCAGTGAAATGGCGATCCATAAGCGCCTGAACGCCAAGGTGCATCCGGTATCGCCGCATGTGCTGCTGAATGTGGTGGGACAATAGAGGGAGGGATATTCCATGCCCACTTGCCGTGTCCGTGCGATATTGAGGATGGCCCTACTCGTATTCGGAGTTGATTCCGCACAAC
>CAZLKP010000666.1:0-1622 GCA_964560095.1 uncultured Bacteroidia bacterium | reverse complement strand
GGAACATCGATTTGCAGGAGTTCGATGTGGCATCATGGATATGTTTGTATCGCTCCATGGAAAGGCTCAAAACGCACTCGCCTTAGACACTTCAGAACTGAGCTTCAACTATGTGCCGGCTAAGCTTCAAGATTCCGTTTGGCTTTTGGTCAACACAGGAGTTTCCCACTCCCTTGCTGATTCAGAATACAACGTTCGTCGACACCAGTGTGAAAATGCGCTGGAATTCATGCGCAAAAAGCAGCCGGGTATGAACAGCCTGTCTGACTGGCCCTTGAACCGATTGAAGGAGCTGGAAGAAATGCTTGATGCTACCCTGTTCAAGCGTGTATCTCATGTGCTTTGGGAAAATCAACGGGTAAACTTGTGTATCGATGCGCTCAAATCCGGTGATTTGGAGACCATTGGCAATTTTCTAAATGCTTCCCACAGGAGTCTTTCGGAAGACTATGAAGTTTCCTGCGAAGAGCTGGACTTCCTGGCTCATCGGCTTCAGAAACTGTACGGTGTTTACGGCGCACGAATGATGGGCGGAGGTTTCGGCGGCTGTGTGCTTGCGCTGTGCAATGATGAATACTGCGAAGATATAGAGCGGGCCATCAGCGACGCCTATGCCTATGCCTTTGGAAATCACCCCGAAATCTACACTGCCGACATTGCTGAAGGCGCACATATTGTAAAACCATAAATCCCATGGAATTCATAGATATTCTGATATTTGTCATCTACGCATTGGTCATTCTAACTGCAGGTCTGTGGGTTTCGCGTGAGCGAGAAGGGCACGAGAAAAATGAAGAAGACTATTTCCTGGCTTCTCGCTCCCTTCCCTGGTGGGCTATTGGGGCTTCCCTGATTGCCTCCAACATCTCTGCGGAGCAGTTCATTGGGATGTCCGGCTCGGGATATGCCATAGGTTTGGCTATAGCATCCTATGAATGGATGGCCGCAATCACCCTGCTCATCGTAGGTATGTTTTTGCTGCCGGTATTCCTGAAAAAGGAGATCTACACCATGCCGCAGTTCCTGGAAATTCGTTTTGATAACCGGATAAAAACTATCCTGGCCTTTTTCTGGCTATTGACCTACATCTTCGTAAACCTGACTTCAGTGATGTATTTGGGGGCGCTTACTCTCGAAACGGTGATGGGAATTCCTCTGGTTTACGGGATGCTGGGGCTGGCGGCTTTTGCGGCACTGTATTCTTTTTATGGAGGACTAAAAGCCGTGGCCTGGACCGACATGATTCAGGTTGTATTCCTGGTTCTTGGTGGCACCATTACAGCTTTCCTGGCGGTTTCGGCGGTGGCCGACATGTATGGCGGAAGCGGGTTTATTGATGGATACCGCATCATGATTGATAAAGCACCGGATAAATTCGAGATGATTCTTGATCCATCGAATCCCAATTACAAAGACTTGCCTGGATTGGGAGTGCTACTCGGTGGTCTCTGGGTGGCAAATTTATTCTACTGGGGCTTCAACCAATATATCATTCAGCGAGGGCTGGCGGCCAAAAGCATCTCTGAGGCTCAGAAAGGGATCATCTTTGCAGCATTTTTGAAAATGCTGACGCCGATTATCGTGGTAGTGCCCGGCATGGCTGCCTACTTGCTTACACAGGG
>CAZLKP010000665.1:929-1638 GCA_964560095.1 uncultured Bacteroidia bacterium | reverse complement strand
GTCAGGGGAAAAGTCGCGAAACAAGCGCCTGCGTATTTTGTCGGGTTCTCCAGAGGAGTTTTTCCGTAAATTGGGGATTGAGAATCCACCTGGAGGAGGATAAACCGACATCCAAAAAAATGTAATAAGCAGCAGCGTTCCCTGATGGGATTTCAGTTACGGATATGCATTCCTCAATCCTAAAAGCCGCCGAACATATTGCCCGGTCGGATTGCATTCTGATCGGAGCAGGAGCGGGAATTAGCGTGGATTCAGGTCTCCCTGATTTTTGCGGGCAGAAGGGCGATTACCCAGTGTCTATGGAAGGCGAGAAATTGCGCGACCGAATGTATTGATGTTCAATGACTACCTCTGGAATTCAGACCGCTCAAATGCGCAACGCAACCGGCTTGGTCAATGGTTGAAGGAAAACAGGGATCTTTCAATGGTCGTGATTGAAGTGGGAGCCGGTAAATCAGTCCCGACAGTCCGCTACAATTGTGAGCGCTATGCCCAGATGATGGGATGCCGTCTGATTCGCATCAATCCAAAGGACGCAGATGGTCCGGAAGGCACCATTTCAATTTGGGGAAGAGCCCTCGAAAGCATATTAAAAATCAATCACGCAATGGAAAGCATCGAAGTCGGTTAAGATCTTGAGTATGAGACCTGATTGATTTCCAGAATTTTGAACATGCACCTCTCGATATAGGGCCTGATATGCTGTTCG
>CAZLKP010000665.1:0-919 GCA_964560095.1 uncultured Bacteroidia bacterium | reverse complement strand
AGAATTTTGAACATGAGTATTTTAAGGTTGAGTCGAAAATAGCAATGCATCCATCACCCCGATACCTGACCCCTGCTACATGGTGTATCGCATCGCTCCTTTTGGATCCAAGAAGATCCGTGCGGTTAAAAAAGAGCAGAAACTTTATTTCTGGGATTGGGCACGAGTCGAAGACAAGGGGATTCGTTTTGAGAATCTGGTTGCTGGTCAGCTCTTAAAATACTGTCACTTCCTTGAGGATACAGAGGGCTTTGAGATGGAGCTGCGTTACATCCGGGACACTGACAAGAGAGAAGTGGATTTTGTGATTTTAAAGGAGGATAAGCCTCTCTTCGCAGTGGAGTGTAAAACAGTTGAACGCAACATTTCGTCTCATACCCGCTATTTTCGGGAACGTAATGAAATTCCCAAGTTTTATCAGGTTCACCTGGGTGAGAAGGATTATGGCTCCGAACAGTTGGACACTCGGGTGTTGCCATTTTCAAGGTTTTGCCAGGAATTGCAGATGCCTTAAGCCAACCACCGAAAAGGCCATTGTTCCTCTTCTCAGTAGGTTTGTGCAAATTCTAATGAGAAGCGGTATTATTTCCTCGACGCATTGGAGGGAGTCAGCGTGTAAACTTTGTCTTTTGGACGCACGCGTTGATCGAGTTTAAAAGTCATCACTGAACGCTGAGGAGCGTGATCGGTCTCCACATCATCCACCTGAAAGGACTCAGGAGTCGATTCAACGACACCGGTTGTTGTTCCGGTAACCAGGAGTGGGGTGCTTAGATGATAATCGCCTGCCTCCAGTTTAACTTGGGCGACTCGAGCTTTGGAATAGTATTTCTCGACCACACCGATGTAGGTTTTGGTAAGAGTTGCCTTGGATCCCGAAGAGGCTGCCCAGGGATCCAGTTTTTCTCCCAAATAGTAT
>CAZLKP010000664.1:0-1645 GCA_964560095.1 uncultured Bacteroidia bacterium | reverse complement strand
CAGGCACGCCTGGAGCAGGAAAAACAAAATGCCCAGACCCTCGCGGAAGTGAAACAACGGTTCCTGGCCAACATGAGCCACGAGATCCGAAACCCCCTGCATGCGATTATTGGCTTCGCCGAACAACTCGGCCAAACCGAACTCGCCCGCAATCAGCGTCACCTCTTAAAGCCACTTCAAAGATCTGCCAAATATCTGCTGGCGCTCATCAATGATGTGCTGGATTTTTCCAAGATCGATTCCCAGAACCTCGTTCTGGACCAGACCGGCTTCAGCCTCCCTGATGTGTTTGAAGAAGTGGATTCAACCTTCAACTCCATGGCGCAGAAAAAGGGAATCGAATTCCAGGCGACCATGGACGAAAGTGTTCCCGAAGTCGTCATGGGGGACTCGCTCCGGCTCAGACAAATGCTTCTCAACCTGGTCGGCAATGCCGTAAAGTTCACGGAAAAAGGATCGGTCACCTTTCGTATTTCTGCTCAGAAACGGGGCGAACAGGGAGCACTGGTCAATTTTTCGATCAGTGATACCGGTATCGGTATCCCGCCGGCGCTTCAGAAACAGATTTTTTCGGAATGGACCCAGGTCGATAGCAAAACCACCCGAAAATACGGTGGAACGGGGCTTGGGCTGGCTATTACCGCCCGGCTGGCCGAGCTTCATCAAGGGCAACTCACCCTCGACAGCCAGGAAGGTAAAGGAACAACCATCAATCTCAGTATCCCATATAAATCTGGAAGCCAGCAGGACCTTGATCAAAGTCCTGGACAAGCATCTGTGAATGAAGGAGGGTCCTGGCATGGGAAACGGGTGCTCGTGGCAGACGATGAAGAATTTAACCGGGTATTGGTGGACATCCTGCTCCAGAAAATGGACATCCAACCACAATTGGTCGAAAACGGAGCCGAAGCCTGGCAGAAACTGCAGGATGAAGACTTTGATCTTGTGCTACTGGATCTGCAAATGCCGGAAATGGATGGATTTGAGGTGGCCAGAAAAACCCGCAAAGCCAGACCAGACTTGCCACTGATCGCTGTCACAGCCACCGCTACCCGAAACGAATCCAACAAAGCCAAAGAAGCTGGCATGAATGAAGTACTGCTGAAACCCTTTGAAGAAAAGGACCTGGCTCGTGTACTGGCCCGTTACTTTGCAGAAGAAGAACCCCAATAACTCCAACCTGTGCGTGCATCTGTCCCCAACCTACCGGAGGAATATAACCTCGATTTTCTGAAGCGGATCGCTGGCGACAATTCGGCGATCCTGCGAAGCCTGCTTGAGCCTTTTGTGCGATCTGCCACCGACAACCGTCACATGCTTCAGCAGGCCCTTGACAGCAACAACAGGCAGCTGGCCAGCGAAGCTGCGCACAAACTTGCGCCCAAAATCCGATCTATCGGGCTGGCAAACCTGGCAGAGACCTTTGCTCATATCGACAAGCAGCACGAAGTGCTGCACCAAAACGGAGAATGGACATTACTCGTCAGGAATAGCTTGCTGCAACTTGATGCCGTGATCCAGGCTGTAAACGCAGATCTCGAATCCCTATCCTGAAAAAGATCACCACCAGACCAAAGAAGACCTGAAAAACGCTCGTATCTTTGCGCCACATCATTCCCGCCATGCTCGCAATCGGAACCTATCA
>CAZLKP010000663.1:473-1647 GCA_964560095.1 uncultured Bacteroidia bacterium | reverse complement strand
ACATGGCAAATGCTGGCTCCAGATGGCCACGTTCCAGAAAATCTACCATAGAGCCTTCATAACGCTCTTTGAAATGATTGATATCACTCTGTAACAGAAAAAGTCGATTGACATCAAAATCGTTTAAGTAGTCTTCGATAAACTTTGCCTGGTCGAGTTCCTCAATCTGATAGCCCAAATAATGCTGTTTCTCAAGAAAAGCAATGAGGCGCTTCGTATCGGAGCGCATTGTCTGGCTGGTGTGAAAAGCGGCGTCTGGCGTTGGCTCTTCTGCCGATAGCGGATGCATGCAGAAAAGCAGCAAGATGAAGACAGCGCGTAAAAGAAAATTATGCTTGTTCATGACTTAATGCACAGAGGAAGGCAGATACTGGGTAGAATGGTAGTCGAATAGCTTCAATTGTCCAATAAAATAAGAATTACGGGTATATGACGATGGTCGGTAACCAACCTGACATTGTTTCACGGTAGCACCTCTGCTGAGCAAGCTGGCATACGTAATCACTCAGCCTTGTCTCCCACAGAGTCAGTTTTTGGCCGACTGCGAAAAATGTTGTATTTAAGAATGGCATAGATGGCACGCACACCGTCTTTCCAGCCGATTTTTTTACCTTCGGCATAGGTGCGCCCGTAATAACTGATTCCTACCTCATATATGACACATTTCAGCCGCGCAAGTTTCGCGGTGATTTCAGGTTCAAAACCGAAGCGATTTTCCTCAATTTTAAAGCTTTCCAGTAATTCCCTGCGGAAAATCTTATAGCAGGTTTCCATATCGGTCAAATTCAGGTTGGTCAGCATGTTGGAAAGCAGGGTCAGGAAGCGGTTGCCCACCATGTGCCAGAAATAAACCACACGGTGGGGGCCGCCCCCCATAAAACGGGAGCCGAAGACAGCGTCCGCTTCGCGATTGACGATCGGGGCGATGAGCTGGGGGTATTCCTTTGGGTCATATTCCAGATCCGCGTCCTGAATGATCACAATGTCCCCCGTTGCGGCCGCCATTCCGGTGCGCAGGGCAGCACCTTTACCTTGATTGCTATGATGCACGAGCAATTGATCGTAAAGTTCGCTTTTTGATTCCAGCAGGGCACGGGTGCCGTCGGTCGAAGCATCATCAACGATGATCAATTCCAGCTGATGTTCTGGAAAAACAGGACTCGAACGGATAGCC
>CAZLKP010000663.1:0-463 GCA_964560095.1 uncultured Bacteroidia bacterium | reverse complement strand
GGACTTCCTCGACGGTTTCCACCTCATTGTAACAAGGGATGACGACGGAGAGACGCATATCGGCAGGTATCGTGCATTCAGCACCTTGCGGCAATGCCTTTTTCTTTCAGGAGTTCGCAGAAGCTAAAGCTTAGCGCGACAGTAAACGCTTCTCGTGAGGATTCCGTTTGGATGCGCTTGACCAAGTCTGGCAGAAACCTGCGATAGGTGGAAATGTCCGAAAAAAAACGCTCCAGTGCATCCAGAAGGGCCTGAGCGTTATCCGGCGGGAAAGTCCAGGCTGGCGGCAGAAAGTCCCCGATACCGTCCACCCTGGCCCCCGCCACGGGCACACCGCAGAGGATGGCCTCCTGCATCGTAATCGGCAGACCTTCAAAGCGGGAGGGCATGAGCAGCAAATCATAGGCGGCATAGAAATCAGCAGGATTCTGCGCCCATGGCTGGTGCAGCATGCGCCCCTGCC
>CAZLKP010000662.1:0-1653 GCA_964560095.1 uncultured Bacteroidia bacterium | reverse complement strand
GCCGTCTGGATGAGCCCAGTGTATACAAGCGGCTGACGGGTTCTCTTGAGCACATCAAAAAGCTATATTCGATTTACGTCGGGCAGGAATTAACATCATTCCGGACTCTGGTTCATCATCTGCTGTATTCAGCCTGTTATGAGGAGATACATGTGCTGCTGTCGGCAAACTTGCGTTTCCCTCATGAGATTCGTGCCGCAAAGGAGCAAGTTCGGGGTGTTACAAAGGAACTGAAAAATAAGTTAGATGAGATCCTGAGGGTTGCGGTGCAGAACCCATCGGCAAGGTTGAACAGGAAATCCGCCGAAGCAACGATACAAAGAGCGATTTCCGCAATTCCCGATTCCAGCGCATGCATTTTTCTGGGCACAGGTTGGGCGGTATTTTTGACTGCTTTGGCGCAAGTAATTCCATGGCAACTGTGGATGGCTGGAGAGTGGGGTGATATCACCCTGAAAGTGCTGGGCGTCATCGCTTTTGCGACAATTCCTCCGGGACTATTGCTGTTTTTTTGGTTCATGAAAAGGCGTCGAGCGGCAAATCTGCTCGAAGAATATGAAGCGGGAGTAAAGGCTACGTACCACCGGGGAATGGCGGTGATTCTGGAAGAAGAAATCAATCGGCTTGGCAGTGCCTTATTAGAGGATCTTCATGGTTTTGAGGAAAAGATCGATGCTTTCTGGGAAGCCTTTGCCAAATTGCCTGAACGCCTTCCCACGCTCCAGAATAGAAACGTGATTTATACTGAGGAAGCAGTCTTAGGCTTTATCAGAGACAGGGAGCAGGCTATTCACGAATTTATGGAAGAGTCTCTCTCAAGGCAGATCCAGTCCAATGCTGAGGAGGTTCAATCGCCGATCATTTGGCTCGATCAGGGAGAAGCAGCACTGGATCAACTGATCTTTGAACAGTCTCAAGCGACCGCTGCGAACCTTATTGGCGCGCTCGATATATTCGAGTTGATTGAATATGGTGCTTTACCGAATGATAAACTACAAAAAGTTATCGACTATCTTGTCGACAGTGCAATCCATCCTCCAAGGGATCTGATTCCCAGCTTCAACAATCCGTCTATTCTTCTTGGCATGAAAAGCAAGTGGGAATCCTATATCAGCGATGCATGGAGGCCTGCCACGGAAATTCGGGATTATAACATTCCTTTCTTCTGGGCCATGGCTTCGGTCAAAGTTCCGGATGCCCCTTTATCAGATAATGGAGCCCATGAATGAATAACCTGGTTCAAGCACAGGTCCGCTCGGTTGATGGCAAACTTGGGGGCTTAGTCTCACTGTCCGCCTTGGCCAGTTTTACACTTCTTTATGGGTTGCCGCTACAGCGATTGGCCCTTCAGCCACTACTTCGGTCACAATTTCCGGATTTGTGGGTTCCTATTCTTTCAGTACTGATCACGCTGCTGGTCTTACTGGGAGTCTTTTTTCTATTTTCTGCACTTCTGCGGCTCTATGCGGAGCGCTACATAAGCCAGCGGGAGGTCAATCAGTTGCTTCCGGTTGAGCTGGATGAAATGTCCTACGGGGGCAACGCCGAAGTATTCTTTCGGCGGATATGCGCCCACCGTGGCTTGCAGATACCGGCCTTAGTCATGATTGTAGCCTGCCTTTGCGTTATCCCGCTGGCGCTTTATGGCGGGGG
>CAZLKP010000661.1:0-1665 GCA_964560095.1 uncultured Bacteroidia bacterium | reverse complement strand
CGCCCTCGACGATGAACTCTTCCAGGGCCCGCCGCATTTTCATGATCACCGCTTCGCGCGTGGGACCAGAAACGATGAGCTTGCCGATCATGGAGTCATAGTTCGGGGGAATGACGTAGCTGGAAAACGCATGGGTATCCACGCGCACCTTGTGTCCACCCGGTTTGTGGAAGTAAATAATTTTGCCGGGTGAGGGTCGAAAATCATTCCAGGGATCTTCGGCATTGATCCGCACCTCCATGGCCCAGCGGCCTGGAATCATGGTATATGGCTCAATCTTTCCTCCGGCTGCCACCTTGATCTGTTCGGCAATCAGATCCACATCAAACAGCTCTTCGGTGACCGGGTGCTCCACCTGGATCCGGGTATTCATCTCCATGAAGTAATAGTTGCCGTGCTTGTCATAGATAAACTCGACGGTACCGGCTCCTTCATAGTTGACGTACTTGGCTGCTTTGATAGCGTCGGCACCCATGCGCTCCCGTGTTTCTTCGGAGAGCACGGGACAGGGAGACTCCTCTACCAGCTTTTGGTGACGGCGCTGAATCGTACAATCACGCTCAGCGAGGTGATACACATTGCCATGCTGATCTGCCATCACCTGAATTTCGACGTGGCGGGGTTCCTCCACAAATTTTTCCAGGTACAGCCCGGCATTTCCGAATGCATTCCCTGCTTCGGTTTGAGCACTGTTCCAGGCATCCTCCATTTCATCAGGCGCAAACACCTTTCTCATCCCTTTTCCCCCACCACCGGCGGTTGCCTTCAGTAACACCGGATATCTGGCTATTTCGGCTTCTTCTAGGGCTTGTTTCAGGGACTCGAGCAATCCGTCGGAGCCCGGCACCACGGGCACACCTGCTTTCTTCATCGAATCCTTGGCTGTGGCTTTGTCGCCCATGGCATTGATGACAGTACCGTTGGGTCCGATAAATTTGATGCCGTGGTCTTCGCAGAGCTGAGAAAACTCAGCGTTTTCAGACAGGAACCCGTATCCGGGGTGAATGGCATCGACACCAGTGATCTCAGCGGCAGAGATGATATTCGCCATGTTGAGATAACTCTCTTTGCCGGAGGGCGGGCCGATGCAGACAGCTTCATCTGCGAAGCGGACGTGGAGAGAATCTTTGTCGGCGGTGGAATAGATAGCCACGGTGGAAATTCCCATTTCTTTGCAGGTGCGCTGAATGCGCAGGGCAATCTCACCGCGGTTTGCGATCAGGATCTTTTTAAACATAGTGGTCCTGTTAAATCGGGGGAAGCCCCCAGTAGCTTAGGAAAGAATCAGGCGGAGGCACTTGTATCGATCAGGAATAAAGGCTGGTTATATTCAACCGGCTTGGCATCATCGACCAGGATTTTCACAATTTTCCCTTCCACTTCGGATTCAATCTCATTGAAGAGCTTCATGGCTTCCACGATGCACAGAACCTGGCCTTTGGTGACGAGGTCTCCTACTTTGATTAAGGGATCAACCTCCGGAGAAGAAGAACGGTAGAAGGTTCCGATCATGGGGGATTTGAATTCTACCAGATTGGCATTGTCTTCCTTGACCGGGGCTGGCTTGGGAGCTTCTTCCTTGTTGGCTTCTGTGGCCGTAGGCTGAGCAGGTGCAGCCTGTGGGGCAGTCGCTGGTACGGGAGCTGGTGTACCGGCCTGTTGGGG
>CAZLKP010000660.1:0-1672 GCA_964560095.1 uncultured Bacteroidia bacterium | reverse complement strand
CAAGTTTCCATCCTGGCTAACTATGATGTATAGTCCCTGGTCCGGCTCTGGATGGCTGGCGGCATATTGCTGCATCTCCAGCAACAGATGCCAGATGTCTGTCTGCTGCGTTGAATGCTGATGTGAAACCGAATTACTTTTTTCCATGGCCATTGAGGTTAAGCAGATGGCCCATCACGGATTGTTTGGTTTGTAGGTAGCCCAGATTTCCGCCTTGGGAGGAATGATCACGGGCACTCGTTCAACCACTTCGATGGAGCTGCCTTTGAAAGCCGCCAGTTTTTCCGGGTTGTTGGTCATGAGTCGGATTTTGCGGATTCCCAGTCCTTCGAGGATGTCGATAGCAAGGTCGAAATTTCGGGAATCTACATCGAATCCGAGGCAGGTATTGGCTTGAGCAATATCCAGCCCCTGATCCTGCAGGTTATAGGCTTTCATTTTGTTAATCAGGCCAATCCCTCTTCCCTCCTGCCGAAGATACAACACCACGCCACCGTTTTGTCCGGCCTGCTTCATGGATTCTTCAAGTTGCTCACCACAGTCGCATCTGGCTGAGCCAAATACATCACCGGTCATGCACTCGGAGTGAACGCGTACCAGCACGGGTTTGTCCAGATCGGTATCTTGTCTAATCATGGCCAGGTGGGGCATTTCTGCGGGCTCATTGGCATAGGCGACCATGGTGAATATACCCCATTTAGAAGGTAGTCTGGTTTCGGTAATCCGATTCATGATAGATGGTTTGCAATAGCGTAGAACAGAAGAATTAGGAGAAGCTGGCGTTGGAAGGGTTGGAGCGCCTGGCGTAAACATCACCGGAGGGGTTCTCCCGGGTAAAGGATTTCAGAATGCGGCGAATAGCAGGGGCAGGGACCCACGATTCAGTTTCCATGTGATGAGATTCTCCCAGAGACCAGTTGTATTCATAAGTCCCAATGGTTTCTAACCGATTGATGCAGGCAATAGTTTTTTGTATGCGGGCAGAAAGATACTCAAAAGAGAGCAGGGGGATAGGCGTTTGCAATCCCCGGAGTACTTCCAGCTCAAAATCCTCTACGTCAATTTTGCAAAAATCCGGCACCCCATAGGTCTGTACCAATTCTTCTAGTACAACCGTCTGGACAGTCTGTGTATAGTCCCACTTCACGTGGAAGGAGCTGAGGGCCTGAATATCTTTTTGCCAGTCTTGGCCGGCCAGACTCGTGATCGTTGGTGTAAGGGCACTCACATGCAGTTGCATCTCACCCGGCTCCGCAGCCACCGCCACAGGAAGAATGGTAACCTGCGGGTCTGAGGCAAATCTTTTTCTCAGATACTTCAGGCAGATGCTCTGCGGCTCCACGGCAACGACCCTGGCGCCTAGCTGCCGCCACACAAAGGAGCGGTTGCCGAGGTGAGCTCCGATATCAAAACATAGGGGCTGGTCCGGAAGCAACTGCTGGTAAAAGGCTCTCAGCTGTCTCAGTTTCCCGGGTTGCCAGTAATATATTGCCAGAGAGCGGATCAGACCCAGCCGGTGTCTGATCGCTACGGGGAGAAATTTCATATGTATAAATGTAGCAATCATGCCGGAATCCCTAATTTAAACGGGGCCATTGTCCCATGTAACGTGGAAGAATGGATGGAGGATAAATACAATATTTTATGAAGAGGCGAAAAAGTCATCGGTATT
>CAZLKP010000659.1:0-1675 GCA_964560095.1 uncultured Bacteroidia bacterium | reverse complement strand
CTGCTGCTGGCAGATTTGTTCCATTTCCCACGATGCATCCCGGCATTCAGATCCGGAATCCGCCTCATGAGCATGATGATTTCGCCGATGGCCAGCTCCACCACAGAGCGGGTGTTGCTATAGGGGGCATTGAACACGATCACCCCACCTTCTGCGCAGGCCTCCAGGTCAATCTGGTTGGTGCCGATGGAGAAGGTGCCGACCACCAGCAGTCTGTTGGCGGCTTCAATGACCCGCCTGGTCACATTGGTTTTGGAACGAATACATAGGATAGAAACCCCTTTGATTTTTTCGATCAATTCCTCTTCGTCCAGGGCTCGACCAATGATTTCAATCTGATATCCTTCTTTGGTAAAGGTTTTTTCAGCATTAGCATGTATGTTTTCCAGAATGAGTGCCTTGATCTTATGCTTTGGATAAGAGAGTGTTTTTTCTGATGTCTGTGTCATATTGTCGATTTTCTTTCCGGGTAGTCCCGGGCATGGAATGATTGAAGATGCAAAAGTAAAGATTCTGCCTCACAACCAAACACCGATCTCTACGAATTGGCAGTGATATTCTGATGTTGTAATTTGCCCTCCCAATGGCCTTTCCCGCTGTCAGAATCCCTCGTTGGCTGTGCCGCCACCTTGCCCTGGAAGGGCTGCACCCCGATGACCTCGGCAGAGATCTGGTACCCATCAACAAAGGACTCTCACGCTTTCGATCCCCCAATCCGGAGGTTTCCATCGTGATCCCAGCCTTCAATGAAGGGGCCGGAATCGGCAAGATGCTCTCTTCGCTGTCGGAACTTCAACTCCCAGATCAAATCCCGATGGAACTGATCCTGGTCAATGATGGAAGCACAGATCATACGGGCGACTGGCTGCGTGCCCTTGATGTAATGACCATTAATCTGCAGAAAAACAGAGGAATCTCGATTGCCCGGCAAGCAGGCCTTGAGGCTGCCAGGGGCAGCATGATCATGCAGGCAGATGCAGATTCAGTCTATCCGCCAGCATGGGGGAAAGATTTTGTTCACACCCTGACAACCATCCCAGAGGTAGCCATGACCTATGGCGGCCATGCCTTTCTCCCAGACCCACGTGCCACCAGACTGGCCCTGGCTGTGCATGAAGCTCTGGGGAATGTGGCTCGCTCCTTTCGGCGACGCCATCGTTCCTACATCAACGTTCATGGATTTAATTCTGCCTTTCGCAGGGCTCAGGCCATGGAGCATGGCAGCTATGACCACGACGAATTGGGGAGCGAAGATGGGGAAATGGCTGTTCGGCTCCTGACTCTGGGAGAATTGACATACTGCCCCGGCGTATCCAGCAGGGTGTGGACCAGTCCCAGACGCTTGCTGCGTGACGGAGGCCTGATCAGGGGAAGTATGATCCGAATTCGCCGCGAGTTGGGACGCGCTGGGGAATACTGGACGGGGAAGGAAATAGAGGAATAGGGCCAAAGAGGGGGCATATCCTAACATAAGTTCATAAAAATGGGGGAAAATAGCTGAAAAGAAAACGGCGATCGTTGATGGAATGCCATGTTGTCCGTAATTATGAATAGATTGGCAGCCCGAACTATTCGGTAAGTCAGATCTGATCGCCTTTTCCCATGATTCAACCCTTACGCTGGCTGTACCTTGCGGGTTTTGCTTTGATCCCCGTGCTAAGTGTCGCCCAATCTC
>CAZLKP010000658.1:1331-1686 GCA_964560095.1 uncultured Bacteroidia bacterium | reverse complement strand
CTGTGATTCTCACTTTTTGCTCCAGGTTGACCTGGCTGCGGTGAGCCTCGTCAGAAATGCAGATCACGTTGCAGCGGTCGGTGAGCAGCTCCGTGTCTTCGGTGAATTTATGGATGGTGGTCAGAAATACGCCACCACTGTTGCGGCCTTTGAGCTTAGCGCGCAGGTCAACGCGACTGGTGACAGATTGCACCACATTGTCACCGATGTATTGCTTGGCATTGGTAAATTGCATACCCAGCTGATCGTCCAGGTCGGTGCGGTCGGTGATGAGCACGATGGTCGGGCTGCGGAAGGCCGGACTCTTCATCAGCATCCGGGTGAGAAACAGCATGGTGAAGCTTTTCCCACTTCC
>CAZLKP010000658.1:837-1321 GCA_964560095.1 uncultured Bacteroidia bacterium | reverse complement strand
TGCCCCAAAATAGGTGCCTCCCTTGCCGTCTCCCTCCGGCTTCTGGTGGGCCAGAATGTTGTGATACAAGGCCCTGGCTGCGTAATACTGCGGATAGCGGCAGAGCACCTTCATTTCCTGGTGAGACTTGTCGGGGATATAGAGAAAATGATGAATGATCTCCCGCAGGCGATCCTTCTCAAACATCCCCTGCAGCAGCGTGTACAGAGCCTCGATGCCATCCACTTCCTTCGCCTGACCTTCCACCCGTCTCCAGGCGTAATAGTGCTCATAGGGCGCGAAGAAGGACCCCGCACGGCTGTTGGCGCCGTCGCTGATGACGCAGAAAGCGCTATACTTGAACAAGTCAGGAATGTCGCGGCGATAGCGGGTTGTCAGTTGCCTGTAGGCTTCGTACAGATCCACCTCCTCGCGAATGGCCGATTTGAATTCAAAGACCACCAGGGGCAGACCATTGAGGTAAAGAATGGCATCGGGAATGCGT
>CAZLKP010000658.1:0-816 GCA_964560095.1 uncultured Bacteroidia bacterium | reverse complement strand
AACCTTGTAAATGTTCTGGTCGGCTTCGGAGTAATCGATCAACTGGATGTGCAGGTCTTTGTCCTGATGCTGCTCCCGGCGAAGCGTGAAGCCATTGGCAATTCGGTGAGCAATGGCCTTGTTGCTTTCGTAGAGATCCAGAGCAGAATAGCCCCTGAGTTCCAGCAGGATCTGATCAATCTCCGACTCCCGAATACCCTCTGCCTGATACTGGCGGTGAAGATATGCCCGAAGATCCGCCTCGATCAGCACTTCCTCCGGCGACCGCGCAATCTGCTCGCCCGGCACATAGGGAATGCCCTGTTGCTCCAGCAAATGAATGATGGCGGATTCGAGTTTGGCTTCGATGAATTTCATGGGGATACCTATTGTAATTTCTTCCGGGCGATTCGCTCTCTGGCTTCCGTCATCGCCTGATGAATTTTTTGCTCCAACATCTCTTTGGGCGGGAGCTCTGTCCAGTATTCAGCTACCATGATACCATCTTTGTGCATTTCGAGTAATTCCACCTGCTCGGTACTAGCCTCGGCACACAGAATAAGACCTATCGGCAATTCTTCCCCTTGTTGTTGATCGTGCCTTGCCAGCCATTTGAGGTACAACTCCATTTGGCCTTTGTAGGCGGCTTTGAATTTCCCCATTTTCAACTCAATCACCACAAGCCGCCTCAATTTTCGATGATAAAACAACAAATCGAGGTAAAAGTCTTCCCCATCAATGATCATACGCTTTTGGCGCTCCACAAAGGTGAAGCCCACCCCCAGCTCAAGAATAAACAGCTCCAACTCTTTCAGGATGGCTGATTCCAGATCATTT
>CAZLKP010000657.1:0-1706 GCA_964560095.1 uncultured Bacteroidia bacterium | reverse complement strand
CAGGTTCCGAAATTCCGACGTTGACGAGTGAAGGAGGTTTTCCAAACAGTGCCTAGTGCCTAAGAAACAAGATTCATGAAAAAGGTCACCTGCGAGGGTGGCCTTTTTTTGTAGGAGAGGGGTGGGTTTGGTTATCTTTCATGCAAATACCACACACATGCTCTGGAAAAAGATTCTCATGATTTTATCGGGCTTGGTTCTTTTCATCCTCCTCACCGCCATCGCCTACGGCTTCTTCCGGTTTCGGGACCGGTTTCCGGGCTATGAGCTAAATCTCAGGATAGAGGAGAGGACAGGTGCTTTACAGGTGGGCTTTGCCAGGCTGTCTATCACGCCTGATCTGCCCGATCAATGGGAAGATTTGAACGGGAATGCGATCTATGAGCCGGAGTTGGGAGAGCCGTTTACCGATGGTAATAGAAATGGAAGGTTTGATGCCAGCTGGATGGCAGGTTTCGGGAAAGGAAGAGCTGCCAACGGCATCCATGACAGCCTGTGGGCCCGGGCCATGGTGTTGGAGGTCGGAGAAACAAGAATTGGAATCGTGGCCATTGATGCCATTGGGCTTGGGCACGATGAGGTGATCGAAGTCAGACAGCGACTCCCAAAAAGTACGGGTATCGATTATCTTTCTGTGGTAAGCACCCATACGCATGAAGCTCCTGACTTACTGGGACTTTGGGGGCCGAACATGTTTGACAATGGTGTGGACCCGGTCTATCGGGAACTGGTCATCTCCCAGATTGTCAAATCCACTGAAACGGCAGCCAACCGACTTCAGCGAGCACAGCTCACCGTTGCTACCGATCCCGAAAGCGCAGCACCCCTGGTAGCTGATACCCGCGATCCGCAGGTGCTGGACCCCAGCCTTAGCATTCTTCAGTTCAGCGATACAGAAACAGGGCAGAGTCTTGGCTCCCTCCTGGCCTGGGCCGACCATCCCGAAACCCTATGGGATGAAAACCTGCTCATCACCTCCGATTTTCCCCACTTTTTCAGAGAAGCCATGGAAAGAGGCGTATACCACCAGGACAGCCTCATGCTGCCAGGCATTGGTGGAATCTCCGTCTATGTGAATGGATGCATAGGCGGCCTCATGACGACACACCCTTCTGTGGAGATTCCGGATCCTTTTTCTGACACCACCTATGTGCAACCTTCTTTCGCGAAGGCCAAAGCCCAGGGGGAACACCTGGCATTGTTAGGGCTGGCTGCCCTGGCTGGCCCTGGCAGCCAGCAGTTTGATGAGCTGGATATGCGAATATCTTCAAAAACCATCGAATTGCCGCTGGCCAATCCCCTGTATCGGCTGGCAGCCTACACCGGCGTGCTGGAGCGGGGCACCTCTTCCTGGATGCAGGTCCGCTCTGAAATCGCCTTGATTTCACTCGGCCCGATAGATCTGTTACTGGTGCCGGGGGAGATCTACCCGGAACTGATCAATGGCGGGGTAGAACACCCTGCGGGAGCTGATCTGCCCAGGCTGGACAGGGAATTTCAGCCGCTGCGACCGATGCTCACGGGACAATTTTCCATCATCCTGGGCCTGGCCAACGACGAGATCGGCTACATCGTGCCCCAAAGCCAGTGGGATGAGAAAGCACCATTTACCTATGGAAATTCCAGTGCCCCTTATGGTGAAGTCAATTCGCTCGGCCCCCAAACCTCTCCGATCTTGTATGACGCTTTGCACGAGCTTATTCAAC
>CAZLKP010000656.1:0-1749 GCA_964560095.1 uncultured Bacteroidia bacterium | reverse complement strand
TCTTCTCATTCATGGTGTGTTCTGTTGGATTGGTTGATTTCATTGATTTGATTAATTCTACTTAGTTAAAACTCTTGACAACCTAATTATCAAGGTTTATGAAAGGTCTGACAACTGCGATAGGCAGTTGGTATTTGCGACAATCCATTGATTTGGATTAATCGCATTAAAAATAAATGAGTCTATACCTACTGCGAATGTAGGGCGTTCTTTCATGGAATTTTGCGACAGTTATTCCAATCATTTCATCAAACCGGGGATGAATAGTGTTAAGCATTGCATTCACTATCTTTCGGGGCTGATGGGAACACAGCGCAGAAAAAATATCGAGACTATAGAGAACGATGTTTCTGAAAGTGACTACCAGGGCATGGAGCAGTTTATCAGCAGCTCACCGTGGTCCTCTCAGGAAGTCATGGATCATATCGCAACGGATGCCAATGAATGGATCGGAGATCCTGAGGAGGCAGGATTGATGGTAGATGAAGTAGGTTTCCTGAAGAAAGGGAAATGCTCAGTAGGGGTTGGACGCCAGTGGGTCGGCCGAATCGGAAAAGTAGACAATAGCCAAGTTGCTGTTTTTGGATGTTTGGCAAAAGAAAAACAATACGTTGCGATAGATTTTGACTTATATCTGCCAAAAGAATGGACCGATGACGAGAAGCGCTGTGAAAAGGCAAAAATCCCAAAGGAAAAGCGCATCTACCGCGCGAAATGGAAAATAGCTCTCGGCATGGTGAGGCACGCCAGAAGCAACGGTGTGCAATTTGGTTATGTGGGTTGCGACAGCCTCTACGGCAACAATGCCAAGTTTGTCAATGCGCTGGAAGATGATGGCGAAAAATTTATGGGAGACGTCAAAAAGGACAAGCGAGTATTCCTCAGTCAACCTGTGATAGAAGCCCCAAATCCAACCCCTAAAGTAGGTCGCCCCCGCGTGAATTCGCGGCTTCATGAGGACAATAAAGCGGTAGAAATTAGTGTTGAAAATCTGGTGAAAAAATTAGATGAAGATGACTTTGAAGTGATTGCCTTTAGGCAAGGCGACAAAGGGCAAGTATGTGGTCGTTTTTGGATGACCAAGGTCTGGCACTGGGACAAAGACGAGGACTACGCAAGAGAAAGGCTATTGATCGTTCGGAAAGACAGTGATGGGTCTTTAAAATATAGCCTGACAAATCTACCCGCAGGCAAGCCGCTAAAATACTATGCAAAGATTCAGGGGCAGCGCTATTGGATCGAACACGCTTTTCATGAAGCGAAGAGTCAACTGGGGATGGCTCAATATCAGGTGCGGGTATGGGACGGCTGGCATCACCATATGGCATTAGTCTGTATGGGGTTGCTATTTGTGGGAAAATACAAAACCGAGATGACTGAGGAAGTCCCGCTACTTTCTGCCAGGGATATTACGGAACTACTGGCTTTCTATCTACCACGCCGAAATCGCACGGAAGCTGAAGTTCATGAACAAATTCGAAAACGGCACGAAAGCCGACAAAGAGATATAGATCGACGAAGCCTTCATCGAACAGGGATTCCGGAAGATTTAACTAAGTAGAATTAGGGGCTGTCGGACCCTGGGCTCCGGGCTCAGTCCCGGAGGATTTTCTCCAGCCCCCCTTCCACCAGCCCGAGAAAGTCTTCGGTCGACTGCAGAGGGGCGAGGTGCTTGGCCCCGGGAACGATGGCGGAGTCGATGTTGATCTCACTCATGTCATTTACAATCACTGCGACCCGCAGCCCCGC
>CAZLKP010000655.1:476-1777 GCA_964560095.1 uncultured Bacteroidia bacterium | reverse complement strand
GTCCTGTCGGACAATCTCATCCTGCTCTTTGTTTTCTGGGAGCTGACCAGCATCACCTCGTATCTGCTTATCGGGTATTATCATGAGGATAAAGATGCACGCTGGAAGTCTTTGCAGGCCTTGCTGGTCACGGGCGCTGGCGCGATGGCCATGCTGGCAGGCTTTATTTTCATCGGGAACATTGCGGGCACCTATAATATCAGCGCGATCCTTCAGCAGGGCGACCTTCTTCGGGAAAATCCTTCTTACACCGCTATCGTCATACTCGTCCTTTTGGGCGCATTTACCAAGAGCGCACAGTTTCCCTTCCATTTCTGGCTGCCTAACGCCATGGCCGGGCCGGCACCAGTGAGCGCATTTCTACACTCGGCCACGATGGTGAAAGCGGGTATTTTTCTGATGGCCCGGCTCAACCCGGCTTTAGGTAATACGCCCCTCTGGGACTGGACGCTGATCACCTTCGGGAGTGTCACCCTGTTGATTGCGGTGGCGCTGGGCTTGTTCCAAAGAGATATCAAGAGTATCCTGGCTTATACTACGCTTGCTGTTCTGGGTATGCTGACCATGCTGCTCGGGGTCGGCACCGAGCTGGCGATTCAATCCATGGTCGTCTTCCTGATTGGACATGCACTCTACAAGGCGGCTTTGTTCATGACAGCGGGCTCGATCGATCATGAAACGGGAACGCGTGATGTGATGCTTTTACGTGGCCTGCGCAGTGCCATGCCCATGACGGCTATTGCGGCCTGCCTGGCTGCTTTTTCAAAATCCGGGTTTCCGCCATTTTTTGGCTTTGTGGGCAAAGAGTATATTTACAAGGCAGGCATACAGGTGGAAGGCGTGGTGCAACTGATTCTGGGGGTAGCCTTCATTGGTAACCTTGTCATGCTGGCTCTGGCTTTCAAAGCGGGGGTCGCTCCATTTTTCGGAAAAGCCAACGCGCAATTGCCGAAGCACCCTCACGAGGCACCGGCTTCGATGTGGGCGAGCCCCCTGCTGCTTGGTGTTCTGGGCCTTGTCTTCGGCATTTTTCCGTCTCTCCTGGCGGGCACCTTGGTGGCACCTGCCGTATCTGCTATTGAAGGCCAAAAAGTAGAAGTCAGCCTGAAGCTCTGGCACGGCTTCAACCTGCCCCTGCTCATCAGTCTGGTTACCCTTGCAGGTGGTTTGATTGTCTTTTCCATGCGGCGGGCTGTCTGGGTGCGTGCCGATGCTTTCTTTGCCGCCATCACTCCCTATGGTGCCGAAGCCCTCTACAATAAAATTTTTCACGGAATCGTCTCCTTTTCCAAGTATCAGAC
>CAZLKP010000655.1:0-466 GCA_964560095.1 uncultured Bacteroidia bacterium | reverse complement strand
GCAGTCAGGCAAGTTGCACAACTATGTCTTCATCATTGTCGGGACGACGGTTGGCCTGCTCGCCTGGGCGCTGCTCAAATTCGGCGGGGTCAATCTGGCATTTGCCTGGCGAAGCCTGGACTTGCTGCCGGTGGCTATCGCCATCCTGATGATTGTGGCCGTCTTTGTTGTTGTCACGACGGACACACGCATGACCGCGCTGGTTTCGCTCGGTATCATCGGGTTCGGTGTTGCCCTGATTTTTGTTTATTATGGCGCTCCTGATCTAGCGATCACGCAACTGCTGGTTGAAACGCTCACCGTGGTTCTTTTTATGTTTGTTATCTACCGTTTGCCGCCGATGCGCATGCTTTCGGGAAAAGCGACCCGATTGGCGGATATGCTTCTGGCAGGCGCTTTCGGCTTATTGATTACGCTGCTTGTGCTCAAGGCCGTCAGCATTCAATTAGATCATCCCATTTCGGGA
>CAZLKP010000654.1:0-1778 GCA_964560095.1 uncultured Bacteroidia bacterium | reverse complement strand
GAACTGATTCGGTATCAGAGCACCGAGCGGTAGGCGGGGGCTTTCCCTACAACCGGCTGAGTAGCTCTTCCTTTTTCGACTCATACTCGAGCATGCTCAGCTTGCCATCGTTATAGCGATCATACAGAAAGTCGATCGTGCGCATCACTTCATCGCGCAGCTGGAGCCAGTTGATTTCTGCAACGCTGTAACCCTCTTCCCTGTATGTATTCTCTAACGCCTGTTTGGCCTTGGGATCAACCCCCGCCATGGCAGACAGGAGGCGGGCCAGGGCTGTGGCCACGATGTCGTTTTCTACATCTAGCTCGTTTGGTTCTAATTGCCCCTGAAGGTTGGTGACTACGAATATCTTATCCTTCTGGGGATCTGCACTTTTCACATCTTCCAGGGCAAATTCCCCATCCGAATAGAAGCAGCGGTCTTTGGTGAACATCACATAGCCACCACCCAGAAAGCCCGACCACAGATGAATGCCCAGCACATCATTGGGGCTGGCGATGCGGGTCTCTTTCATGAGCAGTTTGCCCAGCTTTACAGCTGGCAGATTCGGTGCCCGGAATAAGCCATTGGCCTCGTCGTGAGGAAAGCGTTCTTTCAGAAAATCGGCATACATGGCGCAATGCTACAATTTTTCCTCCTCATCATAGTCGATTCTGGGTCGATACCGCTGGAAAGGCACTTTGAGCAATGTCCAGATATTACCCGCAGCGGCAGGATCCATGTGGGTATCCACCCCATATTTGAGTTTTTCGTTGTTCACCTCCACGTAGGTCCCGAATATGCGGTCCCAGATAGAGAAAAGGTTGCCATAATTCATGTCGCTGTAGGGCAGCCGATAGTGGTGATGCACCCGGTGCATGCCCGGTGTCACGAGGACGTAGGACAACACTTTGTCGAGTCTGCGCGGAAAATTCCAGTTGGCGTGATTGAACTGGGTAAACACGACTGACAGGGTCTGGTAGAGCAGCACCAGCCACATGGGAGAGCCCGCCACGATCACCGCCAGGGTGGTGAAGACGAAGCGAAAGACGGATTCGCCGGGATGGTGGCGGTTGCCGGAGGTGGTGTCGATTTCCTGATCGATGTGGTGAATCAGGTGGAATTTCCACATGAAGGTCACGTGGTGCTCTACGTAGTGGATCAGCCAGGCACCCACCAGATCCAGGATCAGCAGACCGACCAGCATGTCTGCCCAGAGCGGCATCTCTACCCACTGGAGCACGCCGATGTTATTGGCGACGACCCAGTCGGATGTCATGACAAGGATAAATGCCAGTGGCAGATTGACCAGGGCCGTGGTGAGGGTGAAGAAGATATTGGTGCCGGCATGCCGCCATTTTTTGTACTGAAAATGAAATAGCGGCGCAGCACTCTCAATGACCCAAAACAGGGTGAGTCCTCCGACGAGCAGGATGCTGCGGTGAGTCGAGGGCATGGTTTCGAAGTAGTGTTGGAGGAAGTCCATGATTGAAATTAGTGATTCCTTCTGAAAAAGAGACAGGATTAACAGGATTTGCAGGATGGGGGGAATTCGATCCGGTCTCGCATCTTGCTTCTCGCATCTCGCTTCTCGAAATGTAGTGGTCTCGATTCTCCTCACAGCTCAACCTCAAACATCACCGTCTGCCGGGCACCCAGTATTCCGAGGCCATGTTCTCATTTTGCCGAAATGCTCCCTCTCTGGAGGCCATGTAGTCCTGGCCGGTATCAAAGCTCGCATAGAGCTTTGCTCTGTTTTTATAGCGCTTGTTGACCTTGGCATTCAGGTCATAGAGCCA
>CAZLKP010000653.1:0-1781 GCA_964560095.1 uncultured Bacteroidia bacterium | reverse complement strand
CGTGCCCTACAAGCCTAAGATGGTGGTGGTCTATGAGGGAGATAATGATATTGTGGATCCGGATGTCAGTCCAGAAGACGTGCTGGAAGAACTGGACCGATTCAGGCATCAGCGCGACGACAAGCTGCCCTGGATGAAGGTTTTCATGCTTTCGGTAAAACCGGCTCCATCCAGACGGATATTGCTGGATAAGGCCCGCGAAACCAATCGCTTGTTCGCAGCTTATGCCGATACCGCCAGCATGGTCTGGTACCTGGATGTCTTTTCGCCCATCATGACGGAAAGCCGAACCATCATTGGAGAATATTTCACCGGCGACAGCCTGCACATGAATGAAAAGGGATATGCCGCTTGGTCAGAGGTGATCCTGCAACCACTCTTGGATGCTTACGCACAATAGCCACATCAGAAGTCTTCACCGCGAAACATCGTTTTCCAATGCTTTCCGATGTTGAACCCCAGGGTAAGTTCGTGAGACGGCCCAAAGGTGGAAATGACCGGGCTGCGTTGCGGAAGCATAACATCCGCACTGTATGCCAGCAGCCAATTGTCCCCCTGGATGGCAAAAAAGCCCGTCAGCAGCCATTCTGTCCGATAGCCCACACCAAAAATCAGCCTGTCATCCCGAACATACCATTTGAGGGTTCCCTCAATTTGATAAGGCGTACCGTCTGTCTTTTTGATCAAAACAGAGGGTTCCAGGCTGCTTTTGTCATAATCGAACCGCACGCCTGCTGTCAGGAAATAATGCCGCGAAAGCTGGCTGATCAAACTTCGCTGTCCACCGCTGGGTATGTAGGCCCCAAAATCTGACTGGATCACATTGGGAATGGAAAATCCGGCATACCAGCGGTCGTTTTTCCATAATGCACCCAGCGATGCATCTGCAACGGTGATGCCTTGGGCTGCCTCCGCAGCAGCCGGATCCGCAGGGTTGAGAAACTGCACCCGCTCCCCCTGGAACCTGTATTGAATCACTTTTCCGGCAAACCCGAGGGCCAGGGTGTTTTGACCGACATTTCCGGGTTGCCCAAAGTGAATGCGGTAGGCGTAGGCCAGCTGGATACCGTTTCGGCTGCTGGGCCCCACGATATCTGAAAAGATCATGCCTCCGATGCCACTGCGATCATCCGTTCGACCGTGATAACTCAGCGTGTAGGTCTGAGGGGCTCCGGGCATGGATTGCCATTGCGTGCGCACACCAAATCGTAACTCCTGATGCGGCTGAGAGCCAGCCACCGCCGGATTGATCACAAATGCATTGAGCCTGTATTGTGAGAAGAGAGGCTCCTGCTGCCCAAAGCCCATAACTGCCAGCAGACTGACGACCAGAAATAGGGAAAGGGGTTTGGATTGCATCATCGCACAATTGAAAGTGTTCCTTTAAATTCCTGACGGCTTCCTTCCACCGTCAGCCGGATCACGTAGTAATAAGTGCCGGAAGGAAGATGTTCACCGCGGGAACGACCATCCCAGTTTTGTCGGTAATCCGTTGAAAACAAGACCCGCTGCCCCCATCGGTTGAGCACCTGAATTTCATGGCTGCCATAAGCGTCCAGGCAGGGAAGCTCCCAGACATCATTGATCCCGTCGCCATTGGGGGAAAATCCCAAATGGGTGGAGAGGCAGTCCGGGTAGAAATTCAGACCGATGGAAACAGGCTCTTCCGTCGTGCATCCATTCGCATCCGAAACGACCAGAATATGATCCCCGAAAGGGAGATTTGAAGGCGAAAGCACCGTGTCCCCGGTCGTCCATCGGGCGGAGTAAGGGCTTACCCC
>CAZLKP010000652.1:0-1798 GCA_964560095.1 uncultured Bacteroidia bacterium | reverse complement strand
AGGGCACGACCAGCCGGTCAAAGTAGTGGTTGAGCTCGCGGAAGGTCGAGCCACCGAAGCCCCGGTTGATGACGGGTAGGGGCTTCAGGTCTCCTTCGATGTCCCGCCAGAGCCGCACACTGGAACTCCCGGTAAACAGGCACACGCCGTTGACGGGCCTGCGTACCTGATCGGCTTTCTCATAAGCAAGAATCTCAGATTCATGCCGAATGAGAAACGAATCGACGGAGGCTACTGCTGGTTTCTTTTCTGGGGACTGAGACTGAGAGGTGGATTCGGAAGGGTTGGAACAAGAAAAAAACAGGACAACAGAGGCCAGGATGAGGATTAGCCTTATCATGAAGGAGGATTTTGATGGGTGAGAGAATGCAAAAGGGGAGTTGCCAGGTGATGAATGGCAATTCCTGCTGCGACCGATACATTTAGGCTGTGCTTGGTTCCGAACTGCGGGATTTCCAGCACCGCATCGGCCAGATCGATCAGAGCTTGATTGACCCCCTGGATTTCGTGTCCCAAAATGAGAAGGTATTTCCCGTTTGGATCAACCTGGAAATCCTGCAGGGGAATGCTATCATGTGCCTGCTCCAGCGCAAGAATTTGATATCCCTGCCTGTTCAAAGTGATCGCCTCCTGGATGGAATCATTGCTTGATTCCCATAAAACAGCCTGTTCAGCTCCGATGGCCGTTTTCGTGATTTCCCGATGGGGTGGGGTAGGGGTAATCCCAGCCAGAATCAGTCGTTCGACACGGAAGGCATCAGCAGTACGGAACACAGAGCCCACATTATTCATGCTTCGCACATGATCCAGCATCACCACAACAGGTATCTTATTTGCCTTTCTGAACGCCTGGGGCGAGAGTCGGTCCATTTCGTGAATGCTCAGCTTCGTACCCATATCATTGATCCGATCTGTTTATTGCAGGTCAAAGGTAATCAACCACGGGAAAATGATCATTTTTCTGCCTGCCCGAATTCCTTACTTTCGACATCATGAATGACCATACCCTTTCAGACAAAACTGCAGAGCTGTTGCAGCGTGTGAGGCGGCTGGAAATCAAGACCCGGCAGCTGTCCAGATCGATGATTGCCGGTGGCTATCACAGCACTTTCAAGGGGAGAGGGATGTCTTTTAGCGAAGTTCGGGAATATGTGGTGGGCGATGACGTACGGAGTATTGACTGGAATGTATCTGCCCGGACAGGAGTGCCGCATGTGAAGGTGTTTGAAGAGGAACGCGAACTATCGGTCATGCTGCTGGTGGATGTGAGTGGGAGTACGCATTTTGCCACCCGGCCCGGCCCTGATGATCGTCTGCAGCTGAAGCGGGAGTGGATGGCGGAAATTGCGGCCGTGCTGGCATTTTCAGCAATTTCCAACCAGGATAAAGTGGGTGCTTTGTTATTTTCCGACCAGGTCGAGGAGTTTATTCCCCCCAAAAAAGGTCGCAATCATGTGCTGCTGATTATCAGGGAGTTGTTGGCACCTGCCCCGGAATCGGTCGGCACAGACATTGGCGACGCGATTCGTCATCTGACCAATTATCTGAAAAAGCCTTCTATTGTGTTTGTGATTTCGGAT
Organism: uncultured Bacteroidia bacterium; assembly: GCA_964560095.1. Taxonomy (GTDB): domain Bacteria; phylum Bacteroidota; class Bacteroidia; order J057; family J057; genus JANQTF01. The sequence continues at coordinate 218 of CAZLKP010000652.1, read as the reverse complement.
TTCAGACAAGACCCTGAGTTGTACCGGGATGCTCTGAGTCTGGCCAATCGCCGACACGATGTCATCGGGATCCAGGTGTTTGACCCCCTGGAAGCCCGCCTGCCCAAAGTCGGGCTGCTACAGGTTCAGGACCCTGAAACCGGCCAACGGCAGGTAATTGACACCAACCAACGGGCCTTTCGGGATGCCTATGAGAATGCCTTCCGGCAGCGCCAGGA
>CAZLKP010000651.1:0-1802 GCA_964560095.1 uncultured Bacteroidia bacterium | reverse complement strand
CGTTGGTGAGGAAATCCATCGCCCCGTGAAAATAGATTCCCATTCCAAACGCCAGAGCTATCATCGCAACCACCAGCCAGGAAGATTTAGCCTTCCCCAGGCCAGAAGCCAGCGAAAGCAACGCCAGTAACACATAAAATACCATCCAGATATATCCGTCAGGGTCGTTATATTGCACAGTTGTAAAAGCAAGGAAAATGACGACGAATGTGTAAGAGAGGATTTTCATATTATACGATAACCGCCAGGGAGATAAAACCAATTCGGGTGCAAGCCAATGATAAGTGTCACCTTGGAATTCAGGTATTTCTTGTTCCATAGAGAACAAAAGTATGCCCTTGAAATGCATGGACAATGATTCTCAACATACCAGGTTGGTGTTCATGTATCCGATGCGTAAAGGTAGCTCCAAAACAGATAAAAGTGCTTTAAAAAACAAATCTCTCTCTTGAGGAACGAAGCAAAATTCAGGAGACTACAAGTACTTTTTTACAAAAATACGTCTTCTAATCAGTGCCCCAATAGACTCTCTCCTGTAGAGTTGGGTTTTCTTTTTCTACCACCTTGGCAATATCCGTTCTTTGACTCCCTCTTTTATGCCCTCGGAATGCTCAGCCATGAAAGACTTTTGGTACCAGACCCCTTCCCGGTTTTAAGCACCACTATTTCCCAAAAGATTTGCCGATCAATGTAGTTTTCAGTTGTGCAACACAAATCTCAAAGAGGAAAAAATCATGGCCAAGCATGTATAAATAAGATTGGAATCACCCCCCCAACCACTCCTCATAGCTTTCCCACAGCAATAGCTGATTCTGGGCACGAATCAAATTTTCTTCCGGATAGGACACTGGATAGTAGAGATCCTCCTGCAAAAAGTCTGTCAGAAAGCGGAGGGCTTGCTCGTAAATGATGATGGCGGCCCCTGGCTTGAGGGAAGCCAGCTCGGCATCTGTCGACCAGCCTGATAATTCCTCTGCCCAGGCATCTGTAATTTTCTGCACGATCTCCGGTATCACAGCCACCTTTTCCAATCGTTCATCTGATTCTCCAACACTAGCAGCCAATGACCGAATCAGATCTCCGACATCCATCCACAGATAGCCAGGCATGACGGTATCCAGATCCACCACACATATGAATTCATGACTATCGGCATCTACCAGGAGATTGTCGGCTTTGGCATCTCCATGAATGATTCGAAGGGGAAGCCATTCAGCAAGGCTGTGAAAACGATCAAGCAAAGGTTCTCCCCGGAGCAATCTGCCATAGGTTTCGGCAGCAGCATATTTCCGAGTACCTTCAGACTGATTCCAGGCCTTCAGAAAGGCTTGCCAGATGGATGGCAAGTGGTGAAATCCTTCGATCGGCACCTGACATTCGCGTGGGTCGGCATGGTTAATCGCTCTTGTCCATCGGGCAAAATGACGCGCCGCTTCCTGCGGATTCTTTTTTTTGACGGGAAAGGGAATACTATTCTCCATCCATCCCATGAGCCTCCAAAACCCTCCCTCATCGTCTGTAGCAAAGGGCTCCTGCTCGTCGGTAAACAATAGCCGAGCCATGGTCGGAGCCTGATCGGAAAGTGCAGAGATCCTCAGGTAGTTTCCTACTACTACATTGGGGTGAGGAAAGACAGAGGTATTGAACTTCTGGAGGAAGAAAAACCCATGTTCTGCCAAAACCTGAAAACTTGTATGAATGTGGCCACCTTTCACCATTCTGGCATCGTGCCAGGAGCCGGTGATCCCCCAGGAAGATCTGATCGAATGAGGAATGGAAGTCAGGCCCACAGGTTAGTTGGA
>CAZLKP010000650.1:0-1835 GCA_964560095.1 uncultured Bacteroidia bacterium | reverse complement strand
ATAGTCGGGATAATTGGCCTCAAGCAACATCTCATGCTGCTTGGCAGCGAGCGGCAGCTCAAACACGCTTCTGGCGGGAACCTGATTTAGAACTTGTTTCCCTTCACCAACCGGGATATGGGCCAGCCAGGTGTTGTAGGGATAGTAATCAAGCAGGTCTATGCCAGCATTGGAGAGTTTGAGACGATCGGCATCCGTGGGGATTTGGTGAAACTGGATCAGCCTAAAATAGCCTCCATTGACAATCTCAGCAGGAGCCGGGTTGTTTGAGAGAAACTGTTGGACATTTTCGACAGGCGTAATGGTTTCATTTCTCAAATGAACCTCAGATCGGTTGGTTTGTGCAACGACTGTGATCGGAGCCAGTAGCAGGAACCACACAATTTGGTAAAGGGTACGTGTTTGTCTCATAAATATGTGGGTGATCTCGGAGTGAAAGGGAATCTGGAAAGTACGAAATAAACAGAGAAGGGCGGGTTACAAACGCCCCTGAACGGCCGCCAGGTTATAAAGCCAGCACACAACAGGAGCAAGTTTGCACGTCGCGCATCCTTTTCATCGAAGCGGTAAAGGCCAACAAGAATGAAGCAGCCGCTTTATTGTCTGTACCCTATATGTATTGAAATCCTTTCTTCCCCCGGAATTTTATCCGGCAACATTGTTCCACCAATCCCTAAATTGCGTCGCAAGACTGGGTTCCTCCTTGTTCAGGGCTTTTCGGATAGTGTCCTCCTGCTTCATGGTTTCGTCATAGCCGATCTGGTAAATGTCCTGTGCCTTACTCAGGTCAAACAAGCCAAAGACATCTGCCTTGGGCTCTATCCGGACGTCGCATCGCTGCAGTCTTGGCTCGACATTAGACCACAGGCTGAGCTCCAGCACGCGGGAACCGATTTCCAGGAGGTTGCCCAGCTTCGCTTCATGATCTACCGGGGTGACATTTACCCCAATAATCCGATCACACTGATTGACCAATGGCTCGACCGGAAGGTTATTCATGAAACCACCGTCGGCATAAATGTCATCTCCGACCTTGACGCTTTTGAACAGAATTGGAATGGAGGCCGAAGCAACGGCTATATCGAATAACTTCCCCTCGGAGACGATCTCCAATTTCCCTTTCGACAGATTGGTCACGGAGATGTACATGGGCTTGCGAAGGGAGGTAAAATCGTCTTCTCCGATGATATTCTGTAATACTTCTCGGAGGTATCCATTATCCGTCAGGCCGATGGTCGGCATGGAAACGCGAAACAGTTTTCGGAGGGAAGAGTCTTTGAAGACATCCAGAATCTCCTTTGGCCGCAGGCCATACGCATAGAGCGTGCCGACGAGTGCGCCGGCACTTGTACCGGCGATCACATTGGGGAGGATATCTATTTCTTCCAGCGCCTGTAGCACACCGATATGCGCGATGCCACGTGCACCACCGCCGGAGAGGGCTATTCCTATGGTTGATTTCATAAATGAAGATTAAGGGTTGAAGGTAACGGGTCTGGGAAGAAAGAGCAAGGAACAAGGAACCTCGCCCGACCCTCAATTCCATGCCAACCTTGCATAAACTATCCGGGATCTAAACCGACTACGATTTTTTTCGTAGGATGATTTGCTTAGTACGAAGTTGTTCGTATATTGGTGTACGAAATTATTCGTACAAAGAACATCCTATGGCTGCTCACCCCACAAATGCCGAACTCGACATTCTTCGCATCATCTGGACAAAAGATGAAGCAACGGTCAGAGACATCAATGAGTCTCTCAATGAAACTTCTGACAAAGAGATCGGCTACACCACCACCCTGAAGCTGATGCAGATCATGGTAGAGAAGGGCCTG
>CAZLKP010000649.1:0-1836 GCA_964560095.1 uncultured Bacteroidia bacterium | reverse complement strand
TGATTTACGTTGATGGAGGCTCGTTTTGATGTCGTTGGTGATTGTTTTGAGTTGAGATACGGTTGAGTGAGCTGGTCGGAAACCGTGCTGGATCCCGGGAAGAATCTCGTGCTGTTCAAGATGCGAGTTAAGACGGGAAAGGAGAAGCCTTTCGAAGAGTTTGCTTAAACCGCTTAACAAGCTGATCGGTCTGTAGCTCTTTGGGGATTCAGGAGGTTTTTCCGGTTTCTTAATCGGAATCATTTTCGCGTGTTTCCAGGCTTTTGGGAAATAAGCCAAATGGAGACATGAATTGAAAATGTGGAGAAGAAACCGGATTCCAGTCGGAGGCAGATTCTTGATGAGGCGGTTATTTATACGATCAAAACCTGGGGACTTCTTGTTTCTCAGGCGTCGAATTTCTAGCAGCAGCTCCTCTTCGGTGATAAAGTCTGGTGTTGATGAAGGAGGGTGATTAAGAAACCCTCTAACTGACCTAGTGACCCTTGCCGTGTGAGATTTGTTGAAATTAGCCAGTGGGTTTTCAAAGTTGTGCGCTATTTCTTCTGCAATGGCGTTGCTTTTTTCCTCAGGAGATAAGAGTATTCGGTTCTGGTGCTTCAGCGGTGGGATAGCCGATCCCCTGGATTTGAGGAGTTTCGTTACTTGCCAAAGTTTCGTCCTCTGCCCAGTTGGAGATATATCAGAGATCATATGGTTGAAGTTTTCATTGCGAACTTGGTTGATTTCGTCATTGATTTCTGATTGAAGTGTTTGTATGCTTTCGCGCAGTTCGTTTCTTAAGCCTGGGTTGCGATAGTCAGCGTGTTTGAGGGCATTACTTTGGGTCTGCTTGTCCCTAACGGACTGAGGTAGCTGGAGTGCATAAGGACTGGGGTAAATATGAGGTACGGTACTCCTCTCGGCCGTCTTGATGACTTTGGTGAGCGTCATGATATCCCTGTCCACCTGTTCCGTGGAGCTAATACTAAAGTCAGTGGTCACCTGCGGCAGTTGCTGATGGATAATAAGTCTGTACCTTAACCAATCCGCCTCAGAGTACATCGGGATGAGTTTAGTTGGGTTAAACTCAGGGCTATCCCGGGTTTGGATGGTGAAAGAGACCATTTTATGATCGGAGGGGCTTGCATATGTGTGTAACTCGGAGATTGTATGATGACCGTTATGAAGGACAAGATCAATCGTAGATGGGGCTGAAGACGGTGTGGTGGGGTCATGGGTTGGAGTAGGAGGATAAAAAACCATAAAATTGCCTCGACACTGTTCCTCAAAAAGTATCTTGCCCGCCGCGTTTGCTCTGGAGCAGTTCCATAAGCGATGTTTGGAATTGAGGTCGCCTAATACAAAGAAACTGCTTGACCTGTTGGTCAGGTGTCTTATGTCTTCTCTGTAAAATTCCCTAATTGAATCTGTTGAGGCCCCACCTGGAAGATACGCTGAGAAGAAGTCAATTCCGCCAGCATTTGTGATCAACCGGACACCAATGCACTCAAGAAGTTTTGTTGAGGGAGCTCTTAGCACCTTGTGTCTGAGGTTTCGTCGGACAAAGATTAAGACTCCGCCTGCCCGTGTCCCCGTATGGGAATCCCTTCTATTCAGAGTGTGAACGACGTAGTCTGGGTGAGATGGGAGAATTGTGGAAGAATTGAGTCGAGTTTCTTGAACGCAACACAGGTCGATTTGATGAAAAGATAAGAAATCGTAGAGTTCATAAATATAACGAAGCAGACTTGCTGCATTCCAGGATACGACTTTGATGTAAGAATTATTTATGTCCATTGTTGTTCTGATAATTCATTATCAGAAACTTTATAATGTCACGCCAAGCACAAACTG
>CAZLKP010000648.1:0-1840 GCA_964560095.1 uncultured Bacteroidia bacterium | reverse complement strand
GAGACATCCAGGTTGAGGATTGTTTGTCATCTCATGCCATTCCAGAAAATCGAGAACGTTGGCAAAAACCGCAAAATCCAGCCCGACTTGAGCAAGGTGTTTTCCGAGTGCCTGCGTCACGGGATCCTCGTCGATAAGGATGAGTTTGCTTTCCCTTGAGGCTTCCAAAAACGGAGTTAAATCGGAACGAATTTCCGAATTCTCGAGCGGGTTGATGTCGGGATCGACATCGACAACTCCATCCCAACCTTTTGCCAGCATATCCGATAAATGAACTCTCAACTCCCTCAGCAAACCGGCGAGGCTCTGGATCTCTTTCATTGCAATAGACCACCGTTCATTCCGGGCATTATCTTCAAGCTGACGGATCTCGCTGTAGGCATGTTCAACACCCAGAAGACTGAGGTTGCAGCGCAAGCAGTAGCATAGGTTCAGGCACGCAGGCAAATCTTCGGCCTCAATATAGCTTGCCAGCATGCGTGGCCAAGACTCGGATTCATGGAACCAAACCTCTAGCACGTTTCGCATGAGCTCGGTCGGATAACCCAAACCCTCCAAATGTTGATTCATGCGTTCACCGGGATCCGAAACGGATATCAGGCTCCAACCCAACCATCTTTCCAGGCAATGCTGTAGCAGTGCTGCATTGACCGGTTTATTCAGAACATCATTCATGCCGGAGCGGATGCAGTGAGGTTTGGTTTCCGGGTCAGAACTGCCGGTGACGGCGATGATGGGCACCTGATTCAGGCCAAGATCACGAATGTGTTCGGTCGTTTCAAACCCATCCATTCCCGGCATTAGACAATCCATAAAAACCAGTTCAAAGGCGGAATCTTTCAAAATCCTGAGCGCCTCTTTACCCGAATGACACACCTTAACCCGGCAGTTGAGTTTCTCGAGCAGTCTTCGAAGGATGGATGAGCTGACAATGTCATCCTCAACCACCATTACCTGAGCAAAATCGGATCCCACATCCAGGTTTGCACTTTCTCGGGTCGTTGCCATTTTCGTAATCGCGATTCCCAATTCAGGAGGCGTAAAGTTGATAATAGACCGTGCTGCCAGACTGACAAAGCTTCCAATCGGGATCGAGATTGATGGTGGTCTCAGAACCGCCCAACAGGAGAATGCCTCCGGGCTTGAGATGCCGTTTCAGCCGCTTCAGCACATTCACTTTCAAATCGACGTCAAAATAGATCAACACGTTCCTCAGAAGAATCAGGTCATAGACACCGTGTTCCTCCCAGCTCCCGATCAAGTTGTGATACTCAAACCTCACCTTGTTCCGAAGTTGCTCACTGATCTGCCAGTTTCCACTGGGCAATTGATTGAAGTATTTGATCAAATAAGCTGCCTGCAGACCGCGGCTCACTTCTGACTGAGTGAACTCCCCCATTCGGGCCTTCTCCAGGGTATGATGGGAAATGTCCGTCCCCACGATTTCGAGAGTCCGATCACTGAAACCCGGAAAAAACTCTTCCATCAACATCAGCAAACTGTAGATCTCCTGACCACCCGAACAGGCAGCGGACCATACAGCCCACGGCTCATCCTCTCTGTGAGTCTCAATCCATTCGGGCAAGTAAACTTCCGAAAAAAACCGGAAAGGGTGAATGTCCCTGAAAAAAGAGGTTTCATGCGTGGTGATGGCGGAACAAACCGCCCGCACCATTGCGGAATCCGTATCATCCGAATGAATCAACTCCCTCAAGAGAGCCTTGACCGAAGGGAACCCATTTTTATATGCGACCGGTTCCAATCGGGTCTCAACCAGATACTTCTTATCCTGATTCAAAGATATGCCAAAGTGTTTGCGGAACCACTCGATCGCCGAGGC
>CAZLKP010000647.1:0-1843 GCA_964560095.1 uncultured Bacteroidia bacterium | reverse complement strand
GGGCTGGAGCCGAGGTGACCCTGGTGCATCGCGGCCCGGAAATCAGTCACCGGGTAAAATACTGGGTTCGGCCCGACATCGAAAACCGGATCAAGGAAGGCTCTGTTAAAGCTTGGTTTAACAGCCACATCACAGAAATCCGCGAGGATGAGGTGGACCTACACACCCCTGAAGGCCCAGTCACCATCGGCAACGATTTTGTGCTGGCCATGACCGGGTATCAGCCCGATTTTAACTGGCTGAAACAGAATGGCATTGAAATCGAAGATGAAGAAACCTGCTTTCCTGTGCGAAATACCGAGACCTTTGAAAGCAACCTCGACAACGTTTTTCTGGCTGGTACCGTGTGTGGCGGTATGAATACCAACAAGTGGTTTATCGAAAATTCCATCGAGCACGCCGAGATCATTGCAGAGGTCATTGCTAGAAGGGTGGAGATGAAATAGGAAGCGGGAAGGATCTGGTTCAATCGTTTGCCCAACAATATTCACGAAACCAGGCAACCTTTTCGCAACAAACTACGACAGACGATCGTCTTTAGAAGCATAAGCATCTCATTTGAACTGAGTTTCTTTCGTAGTAGTAGTGAATCGCCTTGTGTCACATTGACTAGGGCGATTCTTTTTTGGAGGGGGGAGGAAAACAGGAATTGTCCTGAAAAAGTGCTGGTCTGCCCCATTACATTCTTCCTTTGATTGCACAGCAATCTCGCGTAATTTTACAGGTCAACTGCGGAAGATATTCCGAAAACGCGATGCCAAGAGGCTGCCTCAAAAGTTTTCTTATCAACACTCACTCACAATGCTGAAGCCACAAAGGCTGCTATCTTGCCAGTGATTAGCGATCTTTTCACCCCTCTAGCGTCTTTGATGTTGTGATTGACACTTTGGAGACAACGTCAAAAAGAGCACATACAAGTTTTTCCATTTATTCCATCGTTGCCATGCAAAAGTCCGACGTCTATCGCCCCGAAAATAAAGTCCGGATCGTCACAGCTGCCTCGCTCTTCGACGGTCATGACGCCGCTATCAACATCATGCGCCGTATCATTCAGGCGTCGGGGGCGGAGGTGATCCATCTGGGCCACAACCGCAGCGCACGAGAAATCGTCGAAACCGCTATTCAGGAAGATGCCCAAGCCATTGCCATCACTTCCTATCAGGGCGGCCACATGGAATTTTTCAAGTACATGCACGACCTGCTGCATGAGCGAGGCTGCGGCCACATCAAACTCTTTGGTGGGGGCGGAGGCACCATTCTCCCCGAAGAAATCGAAGAACTCCAAACCTACGGCATTACCCGTATTTATTCTCCCGACGATGGTCGCGAAATGGGCCTACAGGGCATGATCAGTGACCTGATGCAGCAGGCAGATTTCCCCACAGGAAAACTGGAAGTGGACAAATGGAAAACGGCCATCGCCGAAGCGTATGGAGATGTGCCGCAGCAGGTCAATGGAAGCGATACAACTATTTTGCATCGGGTCAAAAACCGCATCTCAGCCCGTGCCATGGCGCGCCTGATCTCCGCCGTCGAAAATAGCCCCGATACCGTGGGGCCCATCATGGAGGAAGTCCATGAACGCATGAAAGGACTGGCCCATGCGCCAATTCTCGGTATCACCGGCACCGGTGGAGCGGGGAAAAGTTCGCTTGTGGATGAACTGGTACGGCGCTTTCTGATGGATTTTCCGCAGAAACACATCGCTGTGGTCTCGGTCGATCCGTCCAAGCGCAAAACCGGTGGAGCCCTCCTCGGCGACCGCATCCGGATGAATGCCGTCAATCACGACCGGGTCTACATGCGCTCACTCGCTACCCGCCAGAGCAACCTCGCGCTGAGT
>CAZLKP010000646.1:0-1849 GCA_964560095.1 uncultured Bacteroidia bacterium | reverse complement strand
ACTCGAAGTTGCACCGGAGAAGCCCATGTTCGTGGTGGTCTCGAGAATGTTTGCGCAAAAAGGCCTGGATGTGATGATGCATGCGGTGCCAAAAGTGCTGGATCAGATGCAGGTCCAATTTGCGGTTCTCGGAAGCGGAGACATACAGATTGAACGGGGATTTCAGGATTTGGCCTCACGTTTTCCGGGACGATTCGGAGTTTACATCGGCTACAACAACCGGCTTGCTCACCTCACCTATGCAGGAGGGGATTTTATCCTGATGCCGAGTCGTTTTGAGCCCTGCGGATTAAGTCAAATGTATGCCATGACCTATGGCACGCTTCCGGTTGTTCGATCCACTGGAGGACTGGTCGATACGGTTAAGCAATACGATGAATCGACCGCAAGTGGGACTGGATTCCGGTTTGAATACCTCAATCCAGATGCACTCTATTACACGATCGGCTGGGCTTGTGCCACTTACTATGACCGTCCCGACCACCTGATGCAGTTGCGCAAGAATGCGATGAGTGAGGATTTTTCGTGGGAGGTTCCTGCCCTCAAATATGAGCAGGTTTACCAGTGGGCCTGCGAGGCCCGTAATGGAGGTAAGGCGAGTTAATCGCCGTTTTCTGATCGAATAGAGGGATTCGATCCTCTTTTTGATATGCCAAAAGCAGTTAAGGATTTGCAGGCTATGCCGATTCTTGCAGGGTGTAGTCTATTAAATCGCCGGATCGTGCAACCTTCGCCATTGAGAGGCAGATCCGAAAAAACGTAGAAACAGACCATGCCGGGACCGGTTTTCCAGAACCTATACGAGATTCATCCTTGGATGACAAAATCCCGTATTTTTTTGGGACCGACCCATTCGTTGGATTTACAATCGTTCAGCATCGACAGCAAATGGTTGTCACAAGCGGCCACATGGGCATCAGAGCAGGGTTCAAGCCGCAGTAGTAGCGAATGGTTGACGGATGAGGACAAGTCAACTCGCAGGGTCGTTGGCTCTACCCCGATTGAGGTGATCTCTGACGGACGCCATGCATTCCTTTTGGTCAACCGATTTCCTTATGCGCACTTTGATTGCAAGGGAGCTTATGTTATGGTCATCACTCTCGACTATCCGGATCTGAATGAAAAAGAGACTCACCTGTTTCAGACCTTGCACGCCTCAGAAGATTATTTCGAGCTGAGGGAATCGCCTGATGGGTTGTGTCTATGCTTCGTCTGCCAGGAAGAGGGTCAGATCAATGCACTCAGAATGGTGCGCTCTGTTTGCCTGAAAAACGCAGAAGCCGACCTTTATGTTGAAGCGGATCGGCGGTCCATCAAGCCCGAACCGACCATCCAGAATTTGATCGATTGGATTGGGGTTCGATCGGGTGAAACTCACGCAGCTGAGCTGGAGCGTCAGCGGAAAAAAAGCTGAACCGGGTCCTGTTGCACGTATCCGGTGCAGTATATTGCCTTTTGCGGGCTGTTCATGATGGAGTTATTTTGATTTACATTTATTCGCGGACTCAAAAGAGTATATCCGGCTCCTGTTGTCCGCACCAAACCACCTATTCAATGAGTCTCACTCCCACCAAACATTATTACAGCAGATCTTCCATCGAGGCTTGGTTTCGGCACCTGACCCATGACTGGGAAGGCCATTTTTCACAGCAACAATTGAAAAAGGGAAGGGAAATCTATCTGGAAAACGGGATCCGGGAAATTGAGTTGAATGCTGAAGACGCGATTGTCCATCTCGAGCTTAATGAGAAAGCTTACTACTCCGTGATCTCATGGGATAAAAAGGGGCCTTCTGTGCGTTCATCCAGCCGAAAATCAGGTAGAGGAGAGGCCATAGCGGTTGCCGGTA
>CAZLKP010000645.1:0-1869 GCA_964560095.1 uncultured Bacteroidia bacterium | reverse complement strand
GGAGATTCAGGCATCCGATCAGCAGCGGTCCGGCCAGCCCCACTGCCACCAATTCCGCTTTTCCCAGCAGACTGATGAAGTAGGCATCTAGCACTACCACGGAGGTAAACCCTGCAATTCCGAGATACAGCCACAGACTTTCCTTCAGCAGGGTTCGGTATGTAAATGAGCGGCTGTTCACAGGCTCCAGGGCAAGGTGATGTTCAGATAGTTGCTCAGCCGTGTGTTGTGGGGAGCATAAAATTGATCCAGGCGCTGCCGGATGGCAGGGGACATCGAAGCCTGTGGAGCCTGGTTGTAGCGAACCCGGAGATGCTGCTCCGGAATCTGGTAACCGGGAAGTCCAAGATGGGAAAACACGCGGCTCATGACGGACTGCGGATGCTGATCCAGATCAGTGGCGAGCAAGACCAGGCGTTGAGAAGAGGGAAACACCTCATCCCATCTCATCAACTGATCGATATAGATGCCCGGCGCCAGAAACGCGCCCGGATGATGGAGTTCTACTGTCATTTCTTCTTCAAAAGAACCAATGGATCTGCCCAGATCCCTGCCCTCTTCCTGAAACCTCAGAAACATGCGATGATGGGAAAAAGCCCGTTCCACCGGATCGCGAAACAGCAAAATCAGGCGCACATCCGGCAGCCAGCGTCGCACGTCCTCTGGATGCCCTTCATAAAAGGTGTTGGCACTGGCTTCTCCTGTGACATAGAGCCGACCATCCATCCTGGGAGCCTCTACAGGCTCTTCATACAGGTTGCCCTTCGCGTCCAGCTCCGGCCAAATGAGTTTGGCCGGAGACACGCTGTCTGCTTCCGGAAACTGACTCAGATATCTCTGGAAATCGAGTGTATCACGGGGGCCGCCTCCGGCAAAAAAGTTGGGCTCTTTTCTTTTACCCGGCAAAACATCAGGATGGAGCAACAGATACCGAAAAAGGGAAGAAGTGCCGCATTTTCTTTCTCCGATGATGAAAAAGTGCGGCACCAGCCTGAGAATCGCTTCGCTGTCCTTCGCAGGATCGGGGAATGTGCCGGAGTATGCTGGTTGGTAGGTCATTCGGGGTCAACCGGAATTTCGATGCCCATGGGAAGCCAATCCAGATCGGGATGGTCTTTTCCGTAGTGTTTGAGTAGATTCGACACAAACAGAGAATACAGGGTTTCGTGCTGGATGGGGTGATTGCCTTTTGGCGCTGCAAATAATCCATCCTCAAATCTCGCCTCAGCGAAGTTGTTCAGAAAGGCACGGTCGCGAGCAACAATGTGCACGGGTGTCGCAAAATTATATTTCCAGCTCATGCCGTGCTCCGGTGGCTGATGATCACCGATTACGACCACAATGGCGTTACTATCGGCCTGGGTTTTGAGAAAGTGATCCACCATTTCAAGTTGATATTCGACGGCATCAAAGTACCGCTCTGTAGAACTTTCTCGGAGCCTAGATTCGTAAAAGAAGTACAAATGTTCCCGCGCGATGCTATCCAGCGGAATGTTTCGCGGATCTTCTTTGATCGTATCCAGATCATGCCAGTCTGGTAAAAGTGGGGCAGGCGGAAACCAGGGCTGATGGCCAGACATGGTGATCATAAAGAGAAACAGCGGATCGTTGGATTGCTCCTTCGTATGTTCTTCCCCATACCCCAGGGAATACTGATCCGGAATGCCGCCAAACACGTCATATTTGAATCCCTGATAAGGGAAGCTATCGTTTTGCAACCAGTAGTCAAACCCATAGAATCGCTCTGCCAGGAGCAGATTCTTGGGGGTGGATGCGTCTTGCTTATTCATGGTTTTGATCCGGGTCGTAACGTAGCCCTGATCTTTAAACCAGCGGGTGATGGAGGGATATTCGTAGTATGTTTCAATC
>CAZLKP010000644.1:0-1882 GCA_964560095.1 uncultured Bacteroidia bacterium | reverse complement strand
AGGGAACTCGTAATTTAGTTGTTGGCATAATCTTATTTTTTGAATGCCCAGGCTACCCCTTTTCTGTGATATACTTCGTAAAAGTCAAACTCATCTTTGTGCCGTTCCTTGAAGGTATCCCAAACGGGACCGAGCTTGTAGCTTTCCGGACCTATATCGTCAAACACAAGGGCTCCACCTTTAGCCACATGGTTGACTACATTTTCCAGGTCAATCAGCGCTGTCTCCTCGTCATGCGCCCCATCCACGAGGATATAATCAAACTGTTTCTCCGGGCGGCGACCAAAATATGCCGGCACGGTTTGCTTACTATCCCCTGAAATGAAGGTGATGTTCCATGCAGGAATGTTAAAGTATCGGAGGTTCTTCTTCACCTTACCTGTGGCCAGGCGCTTGATGATCACATCAAAATAGCGGGTGTACTTTCTGGAGATATTAATCTGCCCTTTCTTTTCGGCCTGAGATCCGTATTTGATCCGCGTGAGCACCCTCGAGAACCATGTGACACTGAAATATTCCCTCCACAGGTCGAAAGAAACAATCTCAACAGCCCGAAGATCGGCCTGGCTGTAGGTTGATAACAAATTGATCAAAGAACCTCCGGTACGTGTACCGATTTCCATAATTCTCTTGGGCCTTTTGTGGGATCCGATCCAACTGAGCACCATGCCTGTTTCAAAAAGCTCCCCGCCCCGTTCGCGATCCGAAGGATCATCGAAGCCGCGCCAATAGTGATCATTGGGATCTTTCTTTCGAAGAATTCTGGCATTATTCAGAAAAAAATCTCTGCGTTCCCGAATTTGAGGAATCATTCCCACCAAATCCCCTGAGGAATTTTCTGACAACGTGATATTTGATTGAGTCATCATATAAATGAATCTACAAAGCCCTCTATTTCAGCTCAATTTGCTGCATAAGCTTGACGTTGAAATACTTCGGATCGCTCAACGACTCGAAGAGCTTCCCTTCGTCAAACGCTTTCTTCAAATCCTTCACGGCGTCATTGATGGTGTGTTTTGCCTCGAACCCCAGCTCTTCTTTGATTTTCTGGGAGGATACGTGATAAGACCGGAGGTCATCAGAGGGCAAGGTAACAATATTCACCTGGGGACCGACTTCCTCCCTGACGATTTCCGCCAGTTCAGCCACAGGATGGTTTTCGTATCCGGCGTTATAGATCTTTCCGGCAATTTTTTCATCGGGAAGTTCTAATAGCAGGAGGTAGAGGTCCGTCATGTCATCAATATGAATATTGGGACGCTTCTGCGCGCCACCAAAGACCGTAATTTCACCTTTGTTGATCGCCAGATTGGTCAGGATATTCACTACCAAATCCAGCCGTTGGCGCGGGGAATACCCACAGACGGTGGATGGACGAACGGTCACAGTGGTAAAACCGGAGCTCTGATACGTAGACAAAATATCCTCGCACATGGCCTTAAACTTTGAGTAATCCGTGAGTGGCTCTAGGCTCATGTCTTCTGTCACCTGCGGTTCATCTTTGATCCCATATACGCTGGAGGAGGAAGCATATATGAAGCGCTTGACACCATTCTTTTTGGAAATCTGTACCATTGGCTCAAATGCATCCAGATTGATACTTTTCCCAAGTTCGGGATTCAGATCAAAACTAGGATCGTTGCTGATACATGCCAGGTGAATCAGGGCATCGTGGCCAGGGATTGTCTTTCGGAGCAAGTCCTGGTCTCGGATATCCCCCTGAACTTTGGTCAGATTGGGGTGGTCGGGTAGCACATCTTCTCCATAGATCATGAGGTCCAGCACGGTGACTTTATATCCTTTCTGAAGTAGTTTAGGTATCAGTACTGCTCCTACATACCCAGCGCCTCCAGTGACATACACGTTGTTACATTGCGTCATG
>CAZLKP010000643.1:0-1887 GCA_964560095.1 uncultured Bacteroidia bacterium | reverse complement strand
GAGCAGCCTGCAACTGGCGTTTCTTTAATTTCCACTTTTTCACCGGCGAGCACCTGTTCGATGGCGTCCTGCAGAAAATTATTCCTTACCAGGGTGGCATCAAGGGGATTATCGTCTATTTTTCCATGATACACGACCTTGAAATGGTTTCCTGCGGGCACCAGCAGAAAGGCCTCCGGATTTTTGGTGGCGCCAAAAATATTGGCGATGCGATGATCTGCATCCTTGAGGAAGGGAAATTCCGGGGGCTGAGTCCTCACGATTCTTCCTTCCAGGTCTGGGTCATTGCTGTTGATGGCGATAAACCCCACCTCCTGGTCCTGGTAGTCAGTGTAGAGCTGTGCCAGCCGGTCCATGTATTTCACCGACCAAGAGCAAAAGTAGCTGGTAAACACAACGACAACGGCTTTCTTTTCCTGAAAACCAGCAAGTGCTACGGAGTCATCTGAAAATTCCATCGGAAGGGTAAACGGATCAATATGCCCTTGTCTTTGAGCCAGCAGAGGGTTTTGCACAGCCAGGACAATGATCAGAAGGAATCCAGCAAAAGATGAAAAAAACCTGTTCATAGCTGATAATTATTCCCTGAAACTTTGATCGTGATGAATGACCATGGTTACTTCTTGTGGATCGGTCATTCCCATTCCCTTGATCATGGTTCCATCGTTTCGGAACACCATGTTGAGGGGGATGTCGCCCTGCCATTCGGGATACATTTCATGTATAAACGCCTCGGCATCGCTCAGCGTATAGTGGAGGACCGGGAAAGTAATCTTCATCCGGTCAAACATGGCTCCAATGTCTTGGTCGATGGTCGCCTTCTCATCCAGGGCCACAAACAGGATGTCGACCTGTTTGGCGGGGTCAGCAGCCATACGGGCCAGGTCTGGGATTTCTTTTTCACAGGGTTTGCAGTAGGTCGCAAAGAAATTGACCAACACATAGGGATGGGCGGATGCGGATACACGTTGAAGCAGGGAGGTATCGTCGATCCTGGTGGCCTCAATGACTTGGTTGCGGGACTTTGGCGCGCACGCAGTCACGAGTGTAAGTGAGCAAAAAATCAGAATGTATCGCATAAGCGATGGAGTAATTTTTTTGCGTTTTTTCCATGTTTACGGTAACATCGAGGATTCCGTTTTCCCCCAACTCCAAATCTTCAACATGAATAGCAATATTGTGCTTAAAGGCCACTCCTGATCCAAACAATTTGAACACCGTCTCTTTGGCACTCCAGGCGAGAATGAAAAAAGGGGACTCCGGATGCTGATCGTAAAAGGCGAGTTCTTCTTCATTCATCCACAGAAACCTGGTTTTGGGATTCCGTTTCCGGCCCAAAAATTCGATATCGATTCCCACTTCACATCCTTCTGAAGCGATAGCAGCAGAATAGTGGCTGGAATGCGTGTAGGAAATGTAGTGGTCGTTGTTGGAGAGGTAAGGCTTACCAGTTTCGAGGTTCAGAGATTCCGTGCGAGAAAAATCACTGATTTGAAGCAATTGCTTCATACACAACCTACTGGAGAGCCATTCGAGTCGCTTCACCGGGTGAGCAATTCGGGCCAGGCGTTTCCACTCATTTTCATAGAGCTTGACCTGCTCCAGAAAAAACAGCTCACCCTCGGTGATATGCCAAGCACCAATGGTCACTTCGGGAAGTACACTTTGTATGGAAATAAAAGGCATGGGCCACGTTCCTGAACAGTTCTTATGATTAATTTACAAAAAATGGCGAACCTATCCGTCATGCAGGAACAACAGCCTTTATCCCCAAAAATCAGGAGCCCCCGTAAGAAACGAAGGCTCCTGACTACCAGCGACAAGTGCCGCAGTGAATACGTACATTAATTATTCAAAAAACCCGGCTGACCCTGGTTGGCCAGGTAC
>CAZLKP010000642.1:1593-1891 GCA_964560095.1 uncultured Bacteroidia bacterium | reverse complement strand
ACCATCCTTCAGGTCCAGGCCGCCAACACGGACATCTGCCCCATTTCCTCCTTCGAATGGGTTGATCGTGCCGAGGTCAACTTCGCGAAAGCGTCTGGTATTACCCCTGGGGACGCGTTTCCAGAATCCGCCCAGATGGTCGTAAGTGTCGTGCTGAAACGCTCTACGCATAATAGCATCCAAATCTGAAAGAGTCTGGTCCCCTTTAATTTCGATCTCCCGCCAGATCTTTTTGGTGTATTCCGGAAATGCCTTGAAGCGGTAAACAATCCCTGCCTGGCTTTCATCATAGTTTTCA
>CAZLKP010000642.1:319-1579 GCA_964560095.1 uncultured Bacteroidia bacterium | reverse complement strand
CTTCTTCGGAAAAGGGATCGAAGATGTCAAAGTCATACATATCCGCGTAGGTAATGTCAAAGCCTGTATATGCCATCCTGTCGTCTTTTTCCAGGATCTGACGCCAGTGATCTCCGGGATACCCATACGGATCGACCAGAAGCGCATACACCTTTGGAAGCGTCTGCCGCACAAATATCCGCTCATCACGGGAATTTTCCAGAAGGTCGAAAAGCGTATCTGCAAACTCTTTATTGAAGGCCTCGATTTTGTCCTGTTGGCGCTTCTGGCGCTTTTCGCACTCCAACATGCCGACAAATGGCTCCCAGCCTATTATCTTAACGATAACGCTGTCACCCTCCTGGACGTCATTCTCGATAAACCACTCAAGCACCTCATATGCCTCTACTTCAGCCCTGGCAAAAATCTCCGGGACATCTTCTGGAATATCAAGTTTTATCGTTACCGATTTAGTTGGGATTTCATCCCCTTCTGAATTGCGAAAGAAAATTTCCTCTCGACGGCCATAACGCCAGCCCGGATAAAATGGTTGCAATGCCTTTGTAGTGATGTAGCCATCCCCTGCCATTTGTCCGTCAACGGGAATTCTTAAGCGTATGCCGGGCATAAATTTGTGAAGGGGAATGATCTTCTCTTTGTTTAAATGAATTAGTACTTCCCCATCCAGATCATACCTGAGTGCGTTTTTCAGGCTGGACTTCCTTGTCTTCGCCTTGGATGGGTAAATTTTAAAGACACGCTCGATAAATTCTTCCTCTGAGATAGGTGTTTCGAGGGTGCTGATTATCTGTTTTGCGGCCTGGGCCAGGGTCAATTTCTTTTCCATTGATTGTTCCTATTTTTGAAAGATTCAAAGCGCAGTATGGAGACGTTGGTCAATATTATGCTCAAATTATACGAGTTTATTGAATAACCATTATCCGATTCACGAATGAGGATATTGTAATAGGTAGAATTAGTAGATCACGAAATGACCAAGAGAACCCTGAAAATAGGCCCTTCAACTTTCGTGAAGTACTGAGAATAAAAGATTGATTTCTAACAAACAAAGAGGGATGAACTTCTAAAAAGCTCATCCCTCAGCTTTGGGCCGGAGAAACTATTGTAGCGGCATTTCAAACGTAGTCGTCACGCCGTTGACGTTCACTTCATAAGTCCCTTCGGGGAGGTTGACGATGTTCAAAGGAATCTCCAGGCGCAGCGGGAGCGTATCCGGATTGCATTCACTCTGTGCAGGCAGGTGACCGGTGAGACGCACAT
>CAZLKP010000642.1:0-309 GCA_964560095.1 uncultured Bacteroidia bacterium | reverse complement strand
CTCGTCTGCGCGATGCATTTGGATCTCACCCAACTGTCCGCAGGATTTTGGCAGATTCGCCGAGATAACCGCGTGAACTGGCAGCGGCGAGCCGTGTCCCACTTCGATGCTGACATTGTCTACCAGCATCTCATCCTTGTAAATAGGCATGGCCGGGGTGCGCAGGTCGGTGGCGGTCGAAGCGCTGGCGTCGATGCTGAAGTCCGCGCTGATGCCGTTGACCTCCACTTTGTTGGAACCGACCGGCAGATCCAGGACATTGAGCGGGACCTTCATCCGAAAAATGATTGGATCGGGCGGGCAATCCTG
>CAZLKP010000641.1:0-1893 GCA_964560095.1 uncultured Bacteroidia bacterium | reverse complement strand
AGAACCAAGAACAGAGCGTTTCCACGCTCTAAAGGACGTCAGCTTCGAAGTCCAGCAAGGCGAAGTGCTCGGCATCATCGGCCGCAACGGGGCCGGAAAGAGCACGCTCCTGAAGATCCTCAGCCGGATCACCGAGCCCACCTCAGGACGGGTAGAAATACGGGGTCGTGTCGCCAGCCTGCTGGAAGTGGGAACGGGTTTTCACCCCGAGTTGACTGGACGAGAAAACATCTTTCTCAATGGAGCTATACTAGGGATGAGTCGATCAGAAATTCGATCCAAGTTTGATGAGATCATCGATTTTGCCGGAGTGGAAAAGTTCATCGATACGCCAGTGAAACGTTATTCCAGCGGAATGTCTGTTCGTCTAGCCTTTGCAGTAGCGGCCCATCTCGAACCGGAAATTATGGTCATCGACGAAGTGCTCGCCGTGGGGGATCTGGAGTTCCAACAAAAATGCCTAGGAAAAATGGAATCTGTCGCCAGTGGAGGTAGAACCATTTTGTTTGTCAGTCACCAGATGAATGCCGTCCGCCAACTTTGCCCCAAGGCCTGCCTCTTAGATCATGGCGAAATGGTCGCCACGGGAACTACGCCGGAAATCATTGATCAATACTCCCACCTGGGTGAATCAAAAACTCAAGAAGCCAACAAGATTCGCAACTTTGAGCCCAACGGGCCGATCAAATTCGAACGCGCTCACGTTCTCGATGAACAAGGAAACAAAACAACGCGCCTTGAGTTTGGTAAAAAGTGGTGTCTACAGACACAATTCCGCGTTGAGCAAGCAGTGGAAAACCTCGTGGTGGGATTAGGCATAAAAACCAGTCTGGGAACCTCCGTCACAACAACCTGGAGTCAGCCTCAAACACTACGAGCAGGGGATTATCGGACCGTATTTGAACCGGGAAACTTTCACCTGGAAGCCAATTCCTATCAGCTTCTTCTGGGCTTCAGCCGAATGAATCGTCCCATCTGCCAAATTGATCTGGGGCTGCTGGATATCATGACTCCGAAAGCATTAAACCCGGATGAGTTTTTCGCCCAAAGTTCGGGTTGCGGCTTGATTTTAAACAGTTTCGCTTGTTCTACAGAAACCATTAAATCTGATGCGTAGGCCTAATCTCAAAAAGCTTGAATGTCGGCTCCGGGCAGCATGGTCCTGCCTCTCAGATTGGGAAAGTGATCCCGGTCGGGCTCAGTTCCAACTCAGCTTCAGTCAAAACGGTGAAGATGTGATTCTGTGGCGACTTTTCAACCGTTTAAAAATACTGAATCCTTACTACGTGGATATCGGGGCGCATCACCCAACTCGTATGAGCAACACGCGTCTGTTTTATTTTATGGGAAGTCATGGAATCAATGTGGAGCCCAATCCTGAGTGCTTTCGCCTGTTCCCCGGTCACCGCAAGCGAGACCTTAATTTGAACGTGGGCATTGCACCTCAGGATGGCACGCTAACATTTTACATCATGACCGACCCTCTTCTCAGCACGTTTAACGAGGAAGAGGCCAATCGCTTGATCCATGAAAACAGTGCTGAACTGCGCTCCACCCTGCAGTTGCCCGTGCATCCTCTTGGCTGGCTGCTGGCGCAAACGACATCTTCCGTGGATTTGTTAAGTCTCGACACAGAAGGAATGGATCTTGCGATTCTACAATCGCTCGAACCCGGCCAGGAGAGTCCCAAGGTCATTTGTGTCGAATCACTGAACTTCTCCACTACGGGCACTAATGCCAAGCTAAAGGAAATTGAACCATTAATGGCAACTAAAGGATACACTCTTTATGCGGACACTTGGATTAATTCAATTTATCTACGCAGCGATTTAAGTTCAAAATGATTATATGACTCCCGGTGTCCTGACTCACTATCTCACCCAGCCGTATCCA
>CAZLKP010000640.1:0-1897 GCA_964560095.1 uncultured Bacteroidia bacterium | reverse complement strand
CTCCATATCTATCGCAAAACCAGCATTCGTGCGGCCAGTGGTGGACCAGGTACTTCCTCTCTTCACTTTTTTCTCGGGAAAGGCAGGAGAAGCATTCTGAAGCGTATTTTTCATCGACTCATCTCCGAATTGGACCTTGAGCGATTCGCGAACAGCTTCTTGCTGAGCTTCTCCCAGATCATCATACTGATCCATCATGGCGTCCAGCATGTCATTTACACCCCTCACTTCCAGGATTTCTCCACGGCTGTTGATGGTGGTGGAAAAGGTCTGGCCCACCAGTGCTGCATAACCTCGGGCTGTCGGCGCGATGTCTTCGCCTGCACTGTCAGAATCAAATGACACGACGCCCATCATGGCCCCTCCATCCATCTCAAAAACCACACGGGTGTAGCTGTAGTCGAGGTCATAAGTTCCGTCTGCGTGGACGCTGGCGACTGTCGCGTCATAATACATCGTAATGGTTTGATCAATGACCTGATTCATGCCCATGATATCCTGGGTGATGGTTTGATCAGTGGTACTGGTGTAGGAAAAAGCCTGTCCCTCCTCCAGATTCAGGCGAAGAAGCACTTTCTGCCCAAATACCGCCGGGGTGGCACCAACGAAGAGGAGGCTGATCATCAAAAGGGTGAATACTGACTTGCTGTTCATGGATTCAAAGATTTATGTTGTCTTGTTTAGCTGTTCGTTGCTCCGAATCCCATTTTCTTACAGATGGGGAATAAAATATTTCTGTTGTGCCAATGAGGCTGCGGGTGTTACCTTTAGCCTCCATGTCGGCCTTTCTTCGTCATCGGCTGCAGGATGCGGTCCTGCTTGTTTTTGGCACCATTGTGTTGATCATCGGGTTTGGGGATATCCTGCCTGAGCTGAACGATCATCTGCTGGGTGGCGGACTTGATGGGTGGAAAAACTACTATACACCGTCCTGGTATGTGAAGGTTGATTCCGGGTTCTCGTTTTCTGGAATGAATTATCCTTATGGGGAGCATATTCTTTACACCGACAATCAGCCTATTATTTCAAGTATCCTGAGTTGGGTCCATCAGGAATTGTTTCCACTGGCAGACTATACAGTTGGGATACTGAATGGTCTCGTTTTTCTTTCACTCCTGGGGTGCATGTGGCTGATATTCAAAATATTTGTCCATCTTCATCTTCCGGTTTGGATATCTGTGGCAGGTGCTATTCTGATTGCACTGATGTCTCCACAAATTCACCGCTTCGCCGGTCATTATGCACTAGCATACACCTTCGTGATACCGGCATTCTGGCTGTGCCTTATCCGCATCCGACAGGCGCCGGAGAAGTGGTGGCGACCGATCATATTTGCCGCTCTGATGCTGGGTGTCGCGTGGATTCACGCCTATTATCTGCTCATGGGAATGCTGATGGCGATGGCATTCGCTGTGACGGACCTGGTGCAGCAATGGTCGGTTTCCGAGAACAGAAAAAAGCTCTTGTGGAAAAATGGGAGCATTGTGGTTGCTACAGTGCTGGCCCTGCTGGTCTTTCAGCTCATTCTCTGGATGACTGACAAGACAGCAGATCGCCCCGCCAATCCTTTCGGGTTTCTAGACTACAAGGCGTTCTGGAAATCAGTTTTTCTGCCTGTTCAGGGACCATTCTTTGACACCTGGCACCGCTTTGCGAGATACGTGAAACGTCCTCCAGTGGAGGGGTTCGCCTATGTGGGGATGGTCGCAACCATCATGGGGATCGGGTGGCTAACGCGCCTACTCAGGCATGCCTGGAAGCGGCAATGGTCGCGGATCGGTCGACCTGTCCTTCCGACAGAACTTAGATTGGCATTCTGGGCTTCTTTTTTGGTCCTGTTGTTTTCAATGGCGATTCCTTTCCAGTGGTTTCCAGAGGGTCTACTGGATGTGCTGGG
>CAZLKP010000639.1:1546-1897 GCA_964560095.1 uncultured Bacteroidia bacterium | reverse complement strand
CAAAAAACCCCCGCAAAGCGGGGGTTGAGGGCGTTTTTGGGCTGTGAGATTGTCTGTTGTCCATTCATAGATACGCCACTTTTGGTAAAGAGTTTGCCACGACTGAGCAAGCGTGCAGATAATCTGTGCATGCGTGTTGATTGGCTGAATAAACCCGGCAAACAGCTCAGGCAGACTGTCTGGACATCGCGTCCGAATCGGAGAAGTTTCGCATAATGGCTTCCCGGATGGCCTGGATTTTCACCGGTTTGGTGATGTAATCATTCATTCCGGCATCTATACAGTCTTCCCGGTCGCCTTTCATGGCATTGGCGGTCATGGCGCAGATCACCGGCTGGGATATCCCGTCCA
>CAZLKP010000639.1:0-1536 GCA_964560095.1 uncultured Bacteroidia bacterium | reverse complement strand
TGATCCTGCGGGTGGCCTCCAGGCCATCCATCACGGGCATGCGCATATCCATAAACACCAGGTCAAAGGATTGCTGCTGGAGCATATCCACAGCTTCCTCGCCATTGGCCACGACCTCGGGCTGATACCCTAATTTTTCCATCATTCTGCGGGCGACTTTCTGGTTAACCAGGTTGTCTTCTGCGATCAACACACTGAGAGAAGGCAATTCAGGATAGTGATCGACGACGATGGAATCGTTATTTGATATACCCTCAGCCTTGTTAGGAAGCAGGACACGGTGAATATGCTTATACAGTTGCTCACGCCTTACCGGTTTGTGGAGATAAGCAGCAAACAGATTTCGTTCTTCTTGCGGAATGCTTTGCCCGAGGGAGGTGAGCATGATCATGGGCGGCACCCCCGGAAAGGTGCTTAAAAGATCCTGAGCCAGATTGACACCCGACATCCGGGGCATATGCATATCCAGGATCAGCACGTCAAAGGGATGATCACCCACCAGCTGATGGACTTTCAGAGGATCATCTACAGATTTGCAGTCCATGCCCCAGCTCAGCAATTGCCGACTGAGAATGCGAAGGTTGGTGAGATTATCATCCACCAGTAATGCCCGTTTGCCTTTCAAGAGGGTTTGCTGAACAGGGGCTACATAGGTATCCACGGTTTGGGCTCCTTCCACTTTGACCCGGATGGTGAAGTGAAAGAGGGATCCTTTTCCTTCTTCCGATTCGGCCCAGATGCGTCCGCCCATCAACTGAACGAGGCTGGCAGAGATCGCCAGACCGAGGCCGGTGCCTCCAAACTTCCGTGTGGTAGAGGAGTCCACCTGGGAGAATGGCTGGAACAACTGGTGGATTTTTTCGTCGGGGATACCAATGCCCGTATCGCGAATGGAAAATTGCAACTGAGATACCTGTCTGAAGCGATGGGTTTCCCGGATGTGAAGCGAGACTTCCCCTTCTTCCGTGAACTTAATGGCATTCCCAATCAGGTTCACCAAAACCTGACTCAGTCGGGTCGGATCGGCAATCAGATTGCTAGGGGTAGAAGGTTCTGCTTCGTAGGTGAGCTCCAAGCCTTTGGATTGTGCTTTGCTGGAAAGCAAATCCAGGACATCCTCCACCGTTTCAGGCAGGGAAAACTCCTGTTGCTCAAGGTCCAGCTTACCAGCATCGATTTTGGAAAAGTCGAGAATGTCATTGATGATCGTGAGCAGGTTATCTCCACTGATTCGGATGGTTTCGACAAATTCGTGTTGCTCTTCACTCAGGTCAGAATCCAGTAATAGGCCCGTCATGCCGATCACGGCATTCATCGGCGTTCGGATTTCGTGAGACATGGTTGCGAGAAAATCCGATTTGGCCCTGGCGGCTTTTTCAGCTTTGAGTTTCGCCTCCAACAGTTTGGCCTCATTCTCTTTTTGGGCACTGATATCCGATTGGATAGCAATAAAATTGGTCACTTCTCCATCTTTATTTCGGATCGGATTGATTTCCATACTCAGCCAATAGGAATGGCCCTCCTTGTGGTAGTTGA
>CAZLKP010000638.1:0-1901 GCA_964560095.1 uncultured Bacteroidia bacterium | reverse complement strand
GTTCGAGTCCCTGCGGGATCACGAAAAAACCGCCAGATATCACAGTATCTGGCGGTTTTTTGATTTTTGGAAGTTTTTTCTGGCTGCTGAGCATGGCCGAAACACTGACCGCCCATCACCCCGCATACTTCGCTTCAGGAACAACCCGAAGCCGCTCCACTGGCTCCCCCTCAATCAGATGCTGCTCAACAATGGTGCTTACGTCATCTTCTTTTACCCGTCCGTAATACACCTGGTCGGGCCAGATTCGGACTGAGATACCCGTAAGACAATTCGACAAACAGGTGGTTAGGATTAATTCTACTTTCCCGTTGAGTCCTTGAGCATGGATGTGATGTGTAAATGACTGCAGTAAATCCTGAGACCCCTTGTCGGAACAGCATCCACCTCCATGAATTTTGGGTTTATGGCTGTCGCAAATATATATTCGACGCTTGATGTTATCCATTGACTATCCTTTTCAGCAAATAACGATGCATGACTCTTTGTCAAATATAACAATGACATATCAGGATTGTTAGTAATCGCATAGAAGGTTCGTGATATATGAATAAATATTTATCACTGGTTAAGTTTGCTCACACCATTTTCGCGCTGCCCTTTGCTTTGGTAGGGCTGTTTTTGGGCATACAAACCATTGTAAGCCAGGGAATGGTACCAGAGCAACCCCTTTGGCTGATTGGTATTCTGGTGCTTTTGTGTATGGTCTTCGCCCGTAACTCTGCCATGGCCTTCAACCGCCTGATCGATCGGGAATACGACGCTGACAACAACCGCACAGCTTCTCGTGAAATACCCTCTGGCCAGATCCCCGTCTCACGGGCCCGGTTGTTTATCACGATCAATGTGATCGCTTTCATTGTCACTACCTGGTTCATCAATTCGTTGTGCTTTATGCTCTCCCCAGTGGCATTGGCAGTGATTTTGGGCTATTCGTACACCAAGCGATTCACGGCGCTTTGCCATTTGGTGCTGGGGTTGGGTCTGTCGCTGGCTCCGGTGGGGGCCTACCTCGCCATGACGGCTACCTTCGGCTGGGAGCCGGTTATCCTTGGCATCGCTGTGCTCACATGGGTAAGTGGGTTTGATATCATTTATGCCTTGCAGGACGATCAGTTCGATCAGGCGCATGGACTTCACTCCATTCCCGTGTGGCTGGGGCGTTCACGCGCGCTCATAGCGTCAGTTCTCCTGCATGTTGTTTCTGCCTCAATGATCCTGCTTTTTGGCTGGATGATTGGCGGAGGATGGCTGTTTTGGATAGGGGCAGGTATCTTTCTGGGCTTACTGGGATATCAGCACCTCATTGTCCGACCCAATGATCTCTCCAGGGTGAATCTCGCCTTTTTTACCACCAATGGTGTCGCTTCCGTCCTATTTTCAGCTTTTGCTATCACTGAAGTGCTCCTCGCAGGCATTTTATCCATTCTGTGATTTCCTGACGGGAAAAGACATATTCCCCGTTCAAAACACGTATCTTTCCGTTTGGATGAATCAAGTCGAACCCTGCTTATGAAGTGCCTGTCCTTACGGATTTACTTGCTGCTGTCGCTTTCCCTTTTTGTCTATTCTCCCTATTCCCTTTTCTCCCAGTCTTCCCGCGCCTCGGCCTGGGCAGATAGTGTCATGGCCACTATGTCGGTCGATGAAAAAATCGGCCAGATGTTCATGCTCACTGCCTATTCTAATCAGGAGGAGTCAGACTATCAGTATCTGGAATCACTCATTAACCGCTATCATCCCGGAGGGCTTATTTTTATGCAGGGAACGCCGGAGGCCCAGGTACAGCTGATTAATCGGTATCAACGCCAGAGTGACATCCCGATGCTCATCGCCCAGGATGCAGAATGGGGCATTTCGATGCGACTTCAGGGCACCCACAAGTATCCCCGAAATATGAC
>CAZLKP010000637.1:0-1918 GCA_964560095.1 uncultured Bacteroidia bacterium | reverse complement strand
GTCATTTTTTCTCCGAGCCCCCCTTCCACTACAACAAGGATTAAGACTCTCGTAAGGAATGAGTATCCTATCAGATCGTCGCCATCTCCGAGCCCCCCTTCCACTACAACAAGGATTAAGACAGCGTTGGGCAGCTCCAACGGCATTTGTCTTCTCTCTCTTCTCGGTTCACTCTGCTGACCTCTGCCACCCCAACCGATGATTCTTGTCACTTCGCTCACACATTGTTAGGCAAAAATTAGTTATATGTAAGATTATTCATAAGTTTGGTCTAATCCCTGAGCGCTGAAATATCTATCATAAGTTTTTCACATATTGAACACCAATTTTCAGTATGTGAAGAGCTAGTCTGTTCACATATACCCCAAAAGGGGATATTTTTGTGGCAAGGTATTTGAACAGATAATCATATGACAACAAGCACACTCACCCAGTCAGATCTCAGAGTCCTGAGGGTTCAGTTTACCGGGCAACTGTATCCCCGTGAGGTAACAGCCTTTCGCGGGGCCATTGGCCATAAGGTAGGTCCCGAGGCGGTGCTCTTTCACCATCATGAAGGAGACCGGCTTCGCTTTGCCTATCCATTGATTCAGTACAAATCAATCGCCGGTCGGCCTACCATCATCTGCCTGGGACCAGGTGTGGATGATATTCACCGCTTCTTTTCCCACCCCGACTGGTCGATCCAGGTTCACGGCCGGGAACTTCCCATGCGTATTGAGAAGCTGAACCTGACCCCCTGGAAGCTATCGGTTTCAGGCAATCAGATGCAGGCCTACCAGCTGTCGCACTGGATCGCACTGAACCAGCGGAGCTTTGGTCCCTACCAGGCACTGACCGGGCTGGCCGAACGCATCCAGTTTCTGGAGCGCAAGCTGGTTGGTAACATTCTCTCATTTGCCAAAGGCGTAGGCTGGCACATCGACCAACAAATCCACGTTGAGATTACTGACCTGGAAGAGGCCCGTCCGATCCGCATCAAGGGCATCGCCCTGCACAATTTTCACGTCCATTTCTCCTCCAATGTATCCCTCCCCCATCACATCGGCCTCGGCGGCAAAGTGAGCGTGGGCATGGGGGTGGTGGATTCAATATCAAGATAATATGTCTGAACAATATCTATACGGAGCTAGTGTGCAAGGCATTCAAGGCTTCATTTTCGAAACAAACAAACTCAAGGAAATCGCTGGCGCGAGCGAGTTGGTGGAGCAGATATGAGGAAGTAACCCAGTAGGTATTTTCATTACACAAACAAACAGCAGATGAATACAGAACGACAACTCCTTTATATTTCGGCGTTGCTGCATGACGTAAGTACCATTAAGGAATTAGAGCCCCCAAATGGCTTATATGCTGAATTGGTGAAAGAAAAGCTAGATCAGATTAACTGCCTGAAAACGCACAGTACGGACATTATTGACGCATTCCAAAGCTCGCAGCTAGCACGAGCTATTGAGCTGGTAGCTGCTAGTAATGATCGAAATACAGAAGGTGAAGGTAGACTCCAATCTATTTTTGCTTCCCTAAACTTAGACTCGCCCCAAAAGGCTGGCAATGCCTGGTATTTTCAAGAATCACCCATTGAGTTTAGCGAAGGTGCGACATCAAACGTCTTCCCCGAAAAGAGTACTACAAAGCCCACATCGGACCGGACGCTAGGAGAACGTTTCTGGGAAGAACATCACCGATTACAGACCAGTGCTAACCTAGAGGCTTATGGCACTTCGCTTTTTCCTCTTTTGGCCAAGTACGGAAGCCGGATTTCTCCAAGTCGCGCTTATCCAACACAGGACGTCAGCCTGTATGACCATAGCCGTTTGGTAGCCGGAACCGTCAACTGTCTAAGCTTAGAAGGACAGTCTTTGGATCATCCTGAATTTATCCTTCTCATAGGAGACCTTTCTGGCCTTCAGAAGTT
>CAZLKP010000636.1:0-1920 GCA_964560095.1 uncultured Bacteroidia bacterium | reverse complement strand
GTATGCCAGACTCATAGTGGCCCATAGGCGCTTGCTGAATGTAAGAACCTCGCGCATCAAACCAACTTATCAGAATATTGCCGGGGGCAGATAGTTGCACAGGAAAGGTTATTTGTGCGCGCCCTTGTGCAGGATTTGGAAAAGGTGGGCGCAGTAAAGTGGCCAAAGGGTCTGTCAGAAGTTGAGGAAGTGGACCGTAAAATATTTTTAATTGAGTGTCAGCTTCGGCAATGTATTCGCTCTGTTCTCTCATATTGACCAGATGCAGCTTGTCGGAATCCCACAAATAGAGGTCGGATGGAAGATTTTCAATGGCCCATCTCAAGGACACAGGCGATGAAGAGGTGGATGTTATCCGGAGTGACCATTCGTAGGATGGACTTACCGGTACAATGTCATGTGCAAATTCGGCATGGTCAAACTCCGGATGAGGAAAAGAGACACGCAGGGATTCAAAGAAAGATGGTGGGTGAAGGTCATCGTAGCTATCAAAACCCTGCTTTGCTTCGGTAGCCATGCCGATGGCAGAGAGCCGATTGACAGCATTGCCATCATGAAGCGTAAACGATACTTGCCATTCCAAATCAGATCTGGCTTCCAGCATCCGCGTGTTGTTGTCTGCATTAACAAGCGGAAAGGATAGAGAGTCGGGCATATCTCCGTTGTAAAAAAAGAATCCCCCTTCAAAGGGAGCCAGCGTTTCGTCGTTGGCATACGTGCCTTCGAAGGTTTTAAGAGGTCCTATAGCATCACCTCCAAAATCCGTTTGCAATGCATCCCAATCAACAGGAACCGAGTAGGGATTTCCGACCAGATTCCAACCGGGTGTAATGGGAATACGCGCCAGATTTTGCTGGTTGTTTTCCGGCGCAGCCACATTCTCGCCTAAACTAAGTGAAACAGCATTTCTTTCAGAGATAAGCAACCAATAGCCCTCACCTCTTTCCAAATTATTAAAAGAGGGAAATTCTTCGTAGGTATTGCCATCATATCTGAATAATCGCCAGGTGGTTTGATCGTATTCACCCAGATTGACCAGATCAGAAAAGAGCACTGAGATGCCATTTTGACCAATTTGATATGGAATAGAGATCATTCGATAATCGGAGGTAGCATTTCCGGGACTCAATCTTTCGTTGGGGAATTCTAATATCTCCTGAACCGAATAGGCATAGTTGGAGCCGGAAGACGGCAGTCTTCTTCTTTTCAACGTCTGGTCTCTGGCCACGAAGTAATACTCGAACCCCATCGCGTCGTACTGATTCGGAGCAATGTCCAGAGAATAGTTATCACTGCCGAGGGCATTCATAGGGATGGAGTCAAAGGAACTTTCACCGATGGCTCTTAAATAGAGCGCCACATAGTCAATGTCATCCTTGTCTGTAATATCTGCCTGGATTGTGAGTGTGCTACCAAAAATAAAATTATCAAAGACACTGGTAGGAATAATAGAGGGCGGTACATTTTCAATGAGGGCTCCGGTGATAGCTGAATAAAGTCCGGATTTCAATCCCTCCGTATTGGTCGAAGCTAAGGCAGAACCAACGGTACCCTCTAGTTCGTACTGTCCGTTTTGCATGATTTGGCCACCTGAACCAATACCTGAGATTTTCAAGTCTTGACTTTGGCAGGATATCCGACATACGGACAAAATCAGGAAGACGGAAAAGTATCTAAACATGATTAAACCTGGTTAGATACTAAAATTACCAACCTTTCCGAGGAAAAACAATACCCTGCTAGCGGTATTCCGGCTGATTCGACGGGTATTTATTCGATGGCCTGCATTTCCAATGCTTGGTTACCATCGCCCACCAGTGTGCAAAGCAGCCTCAATTTATCGCCTTTCCGTTCCAACGTAACCAACCCGTAATTATTAACGCCAATCAGGTTGCCCACACGGTGCCTGTTTTTCTCGGG
>CAZLKP010000635.1:0-1923 GCA_964560095.1 uncultured Bacteroidia bacterium | reverse complement strand
ATTGACCTCCCTGCTCAATAATCCTGTTCTGGCCAGGCCTTCAGACAGAGGTGCCCTGGTGTTTGAGATTCAGAAGCAATTGAAATCCCGTGGCATTGATTTGCCTGTGGATGGTATTTACCGGATCGAAACAGAAAATGCTGTGCGACAATTCCAGCAATCAGTCGACCTGTATCCCAGCGGCTTGGTTGATCGACTTACACTCAACCGGTTGTTTCAGGATTAATTTACCCTCTACTTCTATTAATTTTTCCCACCATGGCAAAGGAACCTATCAGTAACGGTGCCCCCACCAAAGATTCGACCAATCAGCTAGACGCTATCAAGAGCATCATTTTTGGTGCAGAGATGGAAAAAATCACCGGCGATCTTGAGAGCTTATCGACCCGGCATGGTCAGGATGTATCTGAGCTGGAAGAGAAGCTCAGTAAGCTTGAGGCCACTTTTGCCACTGATATGAAGGAGATGAAACAAGCGCTTCTTAGCGAGCTGAACACCCGCTTCGATTCCTTGCAGGCAGATCTGGACAAGCTAGCCGAAGGCAAAGCCGATCGCAAACAGTTGGGAGCCCTGCTTGTCAAACTGGGAGAACAGTTGATCAATGAATGAGTCTGGTAAAACGGGTGCCAGTCTGTCCGGAAAAGAGATTATTCGGTGTACTCGACTTCGGTAATGAAATACTTGGTGTCACCCCAAAACGAAATGGCGACGTAGCTTTCGTCGTAATGCACTTGTACCTCTTTATTGGTACGAATGGCTTCTTGGATTTTTGCCTGGACTTCATCATTTCCTGGATAGACAGAAAAATCCCAGAGATTGTTGCCAGCTTCACCAAATTGTAGCTGGCCCTCCCAGGTTTTGAATATGACGCCTTTTTCGCTGAATTTTACAACAGAGCCTGAGCGTACCCCATCGCTGTAGTGAACGTATCGGGCAAACAGAAAGAATAATGTCAGCCCAAGAACGGCGAAGATTGAGCCAAAAATCAGGGTTTTTCGGAGAACCTTTTTGACGGAGGCCCAGAAATTTTCCATAACAATATGTTTTACAAGCTATATACAATGATACGGAGATTTCACCGAAACGGACGAGAAGAATCTCAATGTATCACCTCAAAGCCCCGGAAAGCCGAGCGCTTCGCTTGCAGAGGTCAGATCGCTTTGATGCAGGGGTAGAGAAGTCAGAAAAAACCAATATGTTTGACCTTTGACCTCTCTCTATGCCCAACATCCTCGGAATCCGACGTGAAGACCTTAGCAAAACCGGTGAAAAGCGCGTCGCTATTACGCCTGCGGTTGCGCAGCAGCTTGTCAAAGCTGGCCATCAGGTGCTGGTACAGCCCGGCATCCATCCTCATGCGGGAGACAATAAGCGGGCATTTTCAGATGAAGTCTACCAGGAAATCGGTGCCACCATCACCGAAAACCTTGAGCAGGCAGATGTGATTTTTGGCTTGAAAGAGGTAGAAATTCCCCGGTTAATTCCCAAAAAAGCCTATCTCTTTTTCTCCCACACCCACAAAGGCCAGATCAAAAACAGACCGCTACTTCAAGCCATGGCAACCCATGGGATTACCTTGTTTGATTACGAACTGATTGTGGACGGAAGCGGTAGAAGAGTGGTAAAAGCGTTTACCTATTTTGCTGGCTACGCAGGAATGACTGATTCCCTCTGGACGCTGGGGAAAAGATGGAAAATGGAGGGCATTGACTCTGCTTTTGCCGTAATCCCTCAATCCATAGAGCGGGAGAATTTACCCCGCATCCGGGAAGATATCACCACGGCGGGAGAACAAATTGCTCAGCATGGCACGCCAGCATCTAAGCCACCGGTGATCATCACCATCCTGGGAACCGGCAAGACCAGTGAAGGTTCCCAAAGCATGCTGGAGCATTTACCTGTCAAAACCATCACTCCGGACCA
>CAZLKP010000634.1:0-1931 GCA_964560095.1 uncultured Bacteroidia bacterium | reverse complement strand
GCCCGTTTTCATCGCGCTACCTTCGGATTTTTGCCTCAATCATTTGCCTGGGTTTTTTCTCGGCCTGTCAGATGCAGAATGACCAGCCAGTAAGCCAATTATTGGCAGCCAACGAATCTTGGACGATCTATCAGGGGCCCGGGAGCAACCAGGCCACTACCCTATCGGCTATCCGGCCCGACAATGTATCGCAATTGGAGCCGGCATGGATTTATCACTCCGGTGACGGAGCTGAGCAAACCCAAATCCAATGTAATCCATTGATAATCAATGGAAAAGTCTTTGTTAGCACGCCGGGGCTTGATGCTGTTTGCCTGGATGGGCAAACCGGAAAGGAGATCTGGCGAACATCTCCGGCGGCCCTGATGGCCTCCGAAGATATTCCTGCACCCGGTATGGGGGTAAACAGAGGGCTGGTGTACACAGAAGCTGCAGCTGATGGCATCGCGCGGGTGTTCATTTCTGTCGGGCCATATTTATTCTGCCTGAATGCTCAGAATGGAGATCCCATCATAGGCTTTGGCACCCAGGGCCGGATTGATTTGCGTCAGGATCTGCGCCAAAATGCAGAGAATGCCTTTGTGATCGCGAATTCCCCTGGTGTAGTAGCTGATGGAAACATCATCATTGGATGCCGGGTGTCTGAATCCACTGGTGCGGCTCCCGGTGATATTCGTGCCTTTGATATTCAGACAGGCAACCTCTCCTGGGTCTTTCATACCATTCCGCATCCGGGCGAATATGGCTACGACACCTGGCCGGAAGGAGCCTGGACAACCGTAGGTGGGGCCAATCCGTGGGCAGGTATGACCGTGGATGCCGACCGACACATGGTTTTCGTGCCGACGGGATCTGCTTCCTATGACTTTTATGGAGCAGATCGAACCGGTGCCAACTTATTCGCCAATACCCTTCTGGCACTCGACACGCGCACAGGAAACAGAATCTGGCATTACCAGCTTGTGCATCACGACATTCTGGACAGGGATTTGCCAGCTCCACCCAATCTGGTTTCCATTGACAGAGACGGAATATCCATCCCCGCAGTGGCTCAGATCACCAAAACAGGACATATCTTTGTGTTTCACAGAGAGACAGGTGAACCACTGTATCCGATTGAGGAGCAGGCTGTTCCACAATCCGATCTTCCCGGCGAACAATCATGGCCCACACAACCCCTGCCCACTACCCTCCCTCCATTTTCCAGACAAAAGGCTGATAGGATTTTTGCCTATGCCAGTGGAAAAGATTCTCTGGAACTGCTACTGGCATCTCTCCGGCAGGAGTCTATGTTTCAACCGCCGAGCATAGAAGGCACTCTTGTGTTTCCAGGATACGACGGCGGTGGCGAATGGGGAGGGGCCGCCTTTGATCCCTGGCGTAACCTACTGATTGTCAATTCATCCCAAATGGCATGGGCGCTACACATGGTCCCGACCGAATCTGAGCATCCGGGTGCCACGGCTTATCTGACCTACTGCGCTAGCTGCCACGGTGCAGATAGAAAAGGGGGCGAATTTATGGGGGCTATTCCTTCGCTCATTGGGCTAAAGGATCATAAGACTGCTCCGGAAGTAATACGCGTTCTCAATCAGGGCCAGGGAAATATGCCCGCATTTGCGGCTATAGAGACGGAAGACAAAGAAGCGATCACGCGATATTTGCTGGATGTAGAATCAAAAAATGGAAGAAAAGCATCTTCTGCCACTGGTTATGTGTCCACTGGCTATCACCGCATCCTGGACAAAGATGGCTACCCTGCCATCACCCCACCCTGGGGGCTTTTGACCGCGATCGAGATGAATGAAGGAAAGATTCACTGGCAGGTGCCCCTTGGAGAATATGAAGAATTAAGCGCCAAAGGAATTTCCGTCACAGGCACTGAAAATTACGGCGGGCCGGTAGTAACCCAAAGTGGTTTGGTATTCATC
>CAZLKP010000633.1:0-1937 GCA_964560095.1 uncultured Bacteroidia bacterium | reverse complement strand
GGGATTGTTGTTCTATCTGAGGGCCTCCGGGGTAGCCAAGTCCGAGAAGCTTGGCCCCTTTATCGAGTGCTTCACCTGCGGCATCGTCCACGGTCTGGCCCAGAACGCTAATTTGCAGTGCTGCTTCAGGATGCTGACGCTGAATCTCCACTAATAGTGTGTTTCCCCCGGATGCGAGCAGCCCAAGATGGGGCAATAGCGTCTCCAGGGCTCCATTAAATGCAGTAAAATTTTCTAAATAAACGGGAATGAAGGGCGACAGGGCATGTGCCCTTAAATGGTTGACGCCTAGCAAAGGGCACTGCCAGTAAAGGGACAGAGCTTTGGCGAGAGAAATTCCCAAGGCCAGACAACCGGCAAGGCCAGGGCCACTGGTTACAGCGATTTGGCTGGGACGTTTTTCGGCTAACACTTCAAGGAGGGAAGCCAGCAGATGCGGGAAGTTGTTCAGGTGTTCTCGTGCGGCCAGATCCGGCAGTACCCCTCCATAAGCCTGATGCTTCGCCATTTGGGTATGTACCCATTCACGCAAAAAGCCCTGCTCTTTATCAAACAGGGCAAGTGCGGATTCGTCGCAACTGCTTTCAACCGCCAGAATCATAAGATTCGCGCAGCGGCTATTCTTCCAGCTTGGTCTTGGGCAATCCGGTTACACGGTCTCCTTCATTCCAGCGGCCACGCTTCTTGAGCAGGGCAACACGCTCGAAACGCTTGAGTACGTTGCGTTTACGGCCAAGGCTGGAACCTGCTGATTTAAAACTGTTGTGTTGTGACATATTTTGCTCTCCTGCTATAAAAAAACCATTAATAGATAGGTAGATTTTGAAAGCAGGCAAGGAAAATATTGGGGAAAATATGGTGCTTTTAAAAGATAATGCGTGCGCACCTACGGCACCATGCAATGCTACCACAAGGTAATTAGCTACATATACTGAGGGAAGCGCAAATGGCACAAAAACAAAAAATGAATATTCAGGAACTGGTTGACATCCTCCGCCAAACCGGCTTCGAGACCCATATGTACATCAAGAATGGATGTCTGGAAAAGCTAAATCAAGTTTCTCAAATTCTTTCGCGTATTTAAAAGCCTCAGAAACAATACATGCCATGATGATGATTTTCGGTGCCCCTAAGTAAGTTTGAGATTAAGAAATATATGGGAAAAAGTTAATAAATGCCAGCTTGTGTTTGCCAATTTGGAATGTATGTGGAAACTATATTTTTCGCATAAGGAAAACAGCCACATACATATACACGCTTTTATGGAAACCGCATTGCCAGTACCTGCACCCAAAATAAAAACCAGCCTGCAAAAGCTGAAAGATAACATCCGCCTGGTGGTGAAAGGAAAGGACAGCGTTATCGATGCTGTTCTGGCGGGCCTTGCTGCGGGCGGGCACATCTTGATCGAAGACCTGCCCGGTCTCGGCAAAACTACCATGGCCTACTGTCTGGCACGCTCATTGGACTGTCAGTTTGCCCGCATTCAGTTTACCAGTGACATGCTGCCCAGTGACGTGATTGGTGTCTCCATTTACGATGAGCAGAAAAAGGAATTTGCTTTCAAAAAAGGCCCTATCTTTACGAACATATTACTGGCAGATGAAATTAATCGTACCACCCCGAAGACTCAAAGTGCCCTGTTGGAAGTGATGGATCGCAGTAAAGTAACCGTCGATGGACAGACCTATGAAGCCACAGCTCCATTCATGGTAATTGCCACCCAGAATCCAGTCGACTATGAGTCCACCTTTCCCCTGCCAGAAAGCCAGATGGATCGCTTTTTATTGCGCCTGCAAATGGGTTACCCGGAGCATGACGACGAAATCGAGATTTTGCGTAACGGCCTGATGCGCTACGACAGCATTGAGCCAACTCCCGTGATGACCCAGGAGGAGGTAGCGGAAATTCAACGTTGCACCCCACAGGTATTTGTT
>CAZLKP010000632.1:0-1937 GCA_964560095.1 uncultured Bacteroidia bacterium | reverse complement strand
AGCGAATATGAAGAATTTGGCGCCACGTTTGAGGATACATTTACGGAGAAATTCATGATCTACGGACTGGGTCGCCGCTTTAATTTTCCCATCGGTACCCGCAATTTTATCTGCGAAGTGCGCTACCAACAGGAGGAAGGTGCCCGCCTGGTCATCGAAATGATCGAATATATTTTCCGCGACGAAGCCAATCTCCGCACCGGCTCTGCCCCAAGCGAAGATGATGATGGATGGCTGGGGAATGAGCGGAATTAGACCTTCTCCCCCTTAAATACAAACGGACTCTCAAACGTTTCAAAGGGTGCGTAGTTCATGTCCTTTTTTGACAAGATAGGTGGAATATTAGCCCAGGGGAGGTTAAGTGCCGGATCATCCCAGGCGAGGCCACCTTCTGATTCGGGTCGGTAGGTGTCGGTGCACTTGTAGAAAAACAGGCAGCTGTCTGACAGGACCTGGAAACCATGGGCGAGGCCTTCGGGCACAAACAGCATGTTGTGCTTCGTGGCATCGAGTTCCACAGCCAAATACCGACCATAAGCGGGTGAATTCTTACGCAGATCCACGACCATATCCAGCACCTGGCCTACCAGCACAGTGATCAGTTTCCCCTGCGTATGAGGCGGGTCCTGATAGTGCATGCCCCGCAGGGTACCACGCGAAGACCGGGACAGATTGTCTTGTACAAAAGCGAGATGACCGAGGCCAATATCGTCAAAGTGTTGTTGATTAAACAGCTCCTTGAACCAGCCTCGGTCGTCTCCAAAAACGTCTGGCTCAATGAGCCAGCAGCCAGGAATAGATGTATTATGCTTGTGGAACACTATCTCCTAATACTTCTTGTTTGAAATACCCCAGTGTTTTGACCAGCCCTTCTGCTCTGGACACCTTTGGTTCCCAGCCCAGGACCTCTTTGGCGAGGCTGATATCTGGCTGACGGACCTTGGGATCGTCCTGTGGCAGCGGCTTGTTGATCAACTTACTTTGGGAGCCGGTCAGTTCGATAATTTCTTCGGCGAAATCCAGGATGGTAATCTCCGAAGGATTCCCTATGTTAACCGGATCTGAATAGTCGCTGTGAAGCAATCTCCAGATGCCTTCGACGAGGTCGTCACAATAGCAAAAGCTGCGGGTCTGGGTACCATCTCCAAACACTGTAATGTCTTCCCCGCGAAGTGCCTGCCCCATGAATGCTGGCAATACACGGCCATCATCCAGGCGCATACGTGGACCATAGGTGTTGAAAATCCGCACGATGCGGGTTTCCACGCCATGGTAGCGATTGTAAGCCATGGTGAGGGCTTCCATAAAGCGCTTGGCCTCATCGTAGCAGCCACGGAACCCAACAGGATTCACATTGCCCCAGTAATCCTCGGTTTGTGGGTGAATCAATGGATCGCCATATACTTCTGATGTGGAAGCAATCAGGACCCTGGCACCTTTTTCTTTAGCAAGCCCCAGAATCTTGTGCGTTCCCATTGCCCCTACTTTCAGCGTCTGGATAGGAATTTTGAGATAATCGATCGGGCTGGCTGGTGAGGCAAAATGGAGAATATAATCGAGGTGACCTTCGACGAAGGTATAGTTAGTGACATCGTGCTTCACAAAGGTAAAACCATCCTGCCCGAAAAGGTGCTGGATGTTTTTGATGTCACCGGTGATGAGATTATCCATGGCGACGACCTCATACCCCTCTTTCAGGCAACGGTCACAGAGGTGGGAACCGAGAAATCCGGCTCCCCCTGTGATTAGTACTTTTGGCTTCTTACTCATTGGAGGGTACAGTTGCGGGTGCTTGCACGCTTTTGCGGCCGATGGAGTGATAGGTAAATTCCTGGGCGGCCATGGTGTCGAGGTCGTACACGTTGCGCCCGTCGAAGATGCGCTTGCCCCGCATCATCTCCTTGATCCGCTCGAAGTCGGGCCGGCGGAACTCGTTC
>CAZLKP010000631.1:0-1939 GCA_964560095.1 uncultured Bacteroidia bacterium | reverse complement strand
TTCAGGTTCATGACCTTCTGCATTTCGCGGTTACGGGCATCGCCAATAATCGAGCGGGCCCCCAGGGCGCGTGGGCCGAATTCCATACGACCATTGAACAGGCCAATCACCTTGCCATCAGGGATATATGCCACATGAACACGCCCGATAAAGGGCAGGATATGATGCTCACACAAACTGTAAAACTCGATATCGCGCACCAGCACCATCTCATCATATGAGATGTTGAACAGCGCGTCATTTATCATGGCATGAGAGTCAACGCGATACCCGCTGAATAATTCCGAATACATACGGGCAACGCGTCTGGGAGTGAATTTCAAGCCTTCACGTTCTGGATTCTCTCCGATCGCTTTCAGTAGCTGTTCTACAGCTACTTCGACCATATCGTGTTCGATACCGTTTTGTTCGAGATCCTGTTCACTCAATTCATCATCAAAATCAATCAGCTCTTTCATTCTTTACTCCAATAAAACTGGCCCAGCAATTTTGCCAGGCCAGTTGGCATGTTCTTAGAATTGCACTAACCAACTTCTGGCTCGATCAGGCCATAAGTTCCATTTCTACGGCGATACAACACTTTTATCCGGTTGGCATCAGCATCGAAGAATATAAAGAAATTATCGTGGCCTAACAACTTCATCTGTTCAATCGCTTCAGCTTCATTCATCGGTACAAGCGCGAATCTTTTCCGACGAACAATTACTTCCTCTTCTTCCTCCGGCTCCTCCTCTACTACGGGCATAGGCACAACCTCAGCCGCAGAACGCCCATCGCCCCGTCCACGATATTTCTTACCTTTATAGCGATCTATCTGTCGCTGGAGCTTTTCAATCGCGGAATCAAATGCGGCGAAAATATCATCGGCGCGCTCTTCCGAACGGAGAAGCAGATTTTTCCCACGCACGGTAATTTGTGCGATATGCCGGTCAGAAGCGCTGCGTGCCGCCTTTTCATATGCGAGTTCTACCCGTGTTTCTTCGATTGCGGGGAGAAATTTATCAAGTTTACTGGCCTTCTTCTCAATATAGTCGTTGATTCGGTCAGTCACTTCCATATTACGGGTTTGAATATCTAATCCAGGTGACATAAAACCTCCTCAGGGTGATTTTATAAACGCCCAGAAATCGGGCGACGAACACTAAACAATTTTAAGACTGTGGTGAGGCAGGGCGCGAGCAACTGTGAGGGCGTATACATCTCGGGCACCTGAAGTATAAAGCGCTTCAGCCGCAGACGATAAGGTTGCTCCCGTTGTAGAAACATCATCCATTAACAAAATGGTTCGTCCTCTTACTTTTTCACTATCTGCCAGAAAGGCGTTACGCACATTTTCCTGTCGCTCCTGGGCAGACAACCCCACCTGTGATCTGGTCTCACGCGCGCGCATCAATGCTTTGGGGCGATAGTCCAATCCCAGTTGAATTGATAACGGAAAAGCTACCATTGCAACTTGATTATACCCTCGTTCTTTGAGTCGTTTTCTTCCTAACGGGATCGGAATCAATGTATCAATCGGCCATCCCAAATTCGCAATGTATCCCGCTGCGTGGTTGGCCAAGGCCTCACCGAGGCCAATGTCACGACGATATTTCAAACGATGCAAAGCTTCTTGAACCGGGTTTTCAAAAACGGCCCAGGATCGAAGCATTTTATATGATGGGCGCTTTTTCAAACAGCGGGAACACAATCCAGTTTGCTCCAGAGGCAACCCGCAAGCCTCACAAACAGGATCGTTTATCCCTTGAATTTTAACCTGACACTCTGGACACCATCGCGTACCGGAAGTTCCACATCCCCCACATTCCGGCGGGAAGAGCCAATCAAGTCCAACCCAAATATTTCTATAAAAATAGTATTGCCAATTTGTGTTCAATGAAATCCAATAACCCACATTCCGCACCCTATGGGTCAAGAAAATAACAATTTTGGACAGATT
>CAZLKP010000630.1:0-1943 GCA_964560095.1 uncultured Bacteroidia bacterium | reverse complement strand
TGAGCAACTCGTATTGCTGGTACAGATTCCGGAAAACGTCTCTCCGGTCTATGCGCGGGAATCTCTGACCAAAATGGGTATCGCCTGCGGGGAACAGCTCCCAAACAGCAATCAGTTTTTTGTAAAAGCCCTTCCGGGTCAGACAGCGATGGTCGCTTCCCAACCATACATTCTCTGGGTAGAGCCACTACCGGATCCGGGACAACCGGAAGACCTCCGGGCCCTGGGCCTACATCGCTCTAATGCGGTGTCATCCGATCACCCGCTTGGTCGCCACTACAATGGTGAAGGCGTGAATATCCAGGTTCGTGATGACGGCGGCATTGGCCCACATATTGATTTTCAGGGAAGAACCGACCAGGCCAGTACAGGTGGCCCCGGAGGAGGGACACATGGTGACATGGTAGCCGGTGTATTTGCTGGTGGCGGAAATCTCAATCCCACCACTCGTGGTGCTGCCTGGGGATCTTTTATCTATGTTACGGACTATCAGTCCACATTTACCGATAACACCCTCTTTCTTCACCAGAACAGCGGGGTGATGATCACCAACTCGTCTTATTCCAACGGATGTAATGTCGGCTACACCACAACGACCCAGCGTGTAGATAATCAAACATTCACCAATCCGTCGCTGCTGCATATGTTCTCAGCCGGAAATTCCAATGGTCTGGATTGTGGATATGGAGCTGGTGATCAGTGGGGAAATATTACCGGTGGGCATAAGCAGGGAAAAAACGTGATGGCGATGGCCAACCTCCTGCCGGATGGCACGCTGGTGGGTTCCTCCAGCCGCGGTCCCGCACACGACGGCCGGATCAAGCCTGATGTTGCTGCCAACGGCAATCAGCAAATCTCCACAGATCCCTTCAACGCCTACTCCCCTGGTGGAGGCACCTCTGCAGCCGCTCCGAGCACAGCCGGCGTAGTTGCTCAATTGTATCAGGCCTACAAAGAACTCCAGGGCAGTGGCAACAATCCTCCCTCTGCGCTCATCAAAGCCATTGTGATGAATTCGGCCGAAGACTATGGCAACCGGGGCCCGGATTTCCGGTACGGCTGGGGCAGAATCAATGGCCTCAGGGCCGTCAAAACCATCGAAGAGCAGCGTTATCTTACAGGAAATGTTGCTCAGGGGGCTACCAACACACACAACATCGAAGTGCCCCCTGGGGTCATCGCTCTGAAGGTGATGACCTACTGGATGGATCCGGCTGCGACACCGGGAACCAGCCTCGCCCTGGTTAATGACCTCGACAGCTACATCTCCGGTCCCGACGGCATCAACCTCCCCTGGGTGCTGGACCACAGCCCTAATATCATCACGCTCAATGTGCCCGCCACCAAAGGCACTGACCACCTAAACAATGTGGAGCAGGTACAGATCGACAATCCGACCGCCGGCACCCACACCCTGCATGTGACCGGATTTTCCATTCCACAAGGACCGCAGGAATACTTTGTGATCATCGAATACATCACTGAAGAGGTGGAGGTAACGCATCCGATCGGAGGAGAAGGGTTTGCCCCTGGCGAAACGGCCACCATCCACTGGGATGCCCATGGCAACTACGGGGAGTTCACCATTCATTACTCCACAGATAACGGAGCTTCCTGGAAGTTGGCTGGAGACAACATCTCTGGGGCTCTTCGCGCTTACGACTGGCCGGTGCCCAACGAGGTCACAGGCCAGGCACTCGTGAGAGTCAGCAGGGGAAATGTGGCGGGGGTATCTGCACATCCATTTTCCATCATCGGTGTGCCAACAGGTCTGGAAGTCGTTCAACTCTGTACCAACCAGATGACCCTGAAGTGGAATGAAGTACCGGGGGCATCCGGCTATGACCTGTTTATGCTGGGCAATACCCACATGGATTCCGTTTCCACCACTAATGAGCAGTCTTATACCTTTACCATCGTCTCCCCATTCATAGAAAACTGGG
>CAZLKP010000629.1:0-1946 GCA_964560095.1 uncultured Bacteroidia bacterium | reverse complement strand
TCACATATACGATGGTTCCCGCGTTATTAAAGGCCAGTCCGAAGGGAGAAGCCAGTCCGTCAGTATTGTCGGCAAACACTGTTGGGGTTGTGGTAGTGTAATCATTCGAGGTACAGTTTGGAAAACTTTCTTCACAAACGGCAAAATAACCAATATTTTCCCCATCAAATGATACACTCAATTCCCCAATTCCAAAAATAGGATAATCTGGAAGAGGAATCGTGGCATTGATGCTCCAGGTCAGATCTTCTCCGGTCTGTGTATAAGTGGGAACTCCTGAAAAAACCGCCGTCCCTGTTTCATCTCTCAGGTCAAACGTTGCATCTGTGTAGGTCGCCGGGCACAGGCTATCTCCTGTCAAAGTTCCCGTTGCTTCCAACAACCAACTACTCCCATCATCAGTGATGGTAAAATTGGAGTCGCATAGGTTGATCCGGTCGGGCCGTCGTACTGGAACCACTGCAAGGCCTTCTTGGGAACAGTTATTACCACCAAAATCCGCACGGACAAAAAACTCATGATCGGCACTGCTACCATTGGGTGATACGGAAATAATGGGTCCTGTGGAAAAGGTATTTCCCGCTACAGGTGTACAGGTAGCGGAAGCTGAACAGCCAGTCCCTACACAAACTCCAGCGCAATAAGAAGCTCCTGCAACCGTGTTCCATGAAAAGGAAATATCATTCCCTTCACAGATGGGGTCGGGAGTTGTTGGCATATCCACCACCAAATTCAGGTCTATAGTCCCGGCATCCCGTTCGACTGAGCGGAAGTCGGACCACCGACCAAATCCTTCATCAGAGCCAAAATCCGCCCGGACTCGATACCACATTTCAGTCCAATTTCCTTCTGTACACAGGGGCGGAGCAAAGCTGGTCCCCGCTACGATCACCCGGTTCACGTCCGGATCGTTCCCAGAGAAATGTCCGGCAGATAAAAGATCCCTTTCATCATCTGGATCATTCGTCTCCAATAAACACCCCTCTTGTGGGTTATCATCATAAATATCCAGGTAATCCAGACAATCGGGGAGTTTGGAGGTACTGTATTCAATTTGATAACCATCGACACCAGAAACAGAAGTCCAGGTTATCTCGGTAGACCCATCATTAACTTTCTCACGATGGTTAGTTGTCAAGGTTGGTTCAATCCTGGCAGGTTGTCCCAGTACTCTTCGCATCGCCGCTCCGGCATCTATTATGCCATACCCCATGTATTTGTCAGGGGTGTTTCCGTTGTCATAGTCGAAAGTTTCACCTGTGATGCGGTCAGTCCCCGGCTGGCGAATAGCCGAGAGGCGCAAATGCTCATGGATTTGATCCTGGTTCAGAGTTGGATCTGCCAATAGAAGCATTGCAACAATTCCTGAAGTATGAGCTGTTGCAAAAGAAGTTCCACGGGTACTATACCTTGGTAAGACGGGATTATCAATATCATTAATAGGAGCTTCGTACCCACCAGGTGCATCAGCGCAATTAACTCTATATATTGAATTGCCCACATCACTTGTTGAACAATCAAACGTAAAGCTTTCATGACCAACAACCATATCCTCACCAGCGGCCATGAAGTCCACATGCCCTTTTGTTAAGATGCTTAGAAGGAAATCAGGGGCTCCCAGAAAACTGATACGTGAACGGCGGCGATCATTTAGGACTGAACCGATTCGCATGGAAGCCTTATAATTTCCGGGAAAAATAAACCGATCGGCAGAAAGTTGCGGATTGTTCTCATCCCAGGGAGTGAGATTACCTACATCAACGTCCAGATTTCCCGCGGCTGAGATGATGATTTTCCCGTCATCTTTTAGATCAGCATATTTAGAACCTTCTGCCCCGATTGCGAGTGGATTCATATTTGGCCCACCCCAGGAATTATTGATATACTGAAACACATTCATTTTGACGAATTTCTCCCTATGCAGCCTTTCCGAAAAGTTGAAACTT
>CAZLKP010000628.1:0-1948 GCA_964560095.1 uncultured Bacteroidia bacterium | reverse complement strand
TCCGCATGATTGAAATCATGAATGACGCCCAGCAGGGGCGCCATCCCGCGCATCAAACCGATAGAGACACAGCACAATGGGTTGCTCCGCAGGTAGTTGTAGGTGCCATCGAGTGGATCAATGACCCAGTAGGGCTCGTCACGCTCGGGCAGAGAGCTGTCCCCGCCCTGCTCCTCCCCGATAACCGGCAGCTGTGTGCTGGATAAGCGCTCACGAATAAGTTTTTCGGACGCCACGTCAGCTTGCAGCTTCACATCTTTTGCATCCTGCATGTTGACGTGGCGCAAGCCTGCGCCTTCCTTCAAAACCGCACCTGCTGCGTGTGCGCTTTCCAGAGCGACGGCCAGTAATGATGATAAATTTAGCAACATCTCATGCATAATGATACCTGATGCGTGCGATAAGAAGGAAAAAACTTTGTTACGGAAGACTCTTTTTGTTTGCGCACCCTACAAGACACCCTTCAATCCACTTTATTCTGACTCTTTGATTTTCCCGCCATGGATGTAGAAATACTGTCGCGAATTCAATTCGCCTTCACGATAACTTTCCATTTTCTGTTTCCGCCTTTGACGATCGGGCTGGGGCTTAATCTGGTTATCATGTCTGCGCTGTGGTTAAAAACACGCAATCCGCTTTACCACAACATGGCGCGTTTTTGGACGAAAATTTTCGGTCTCATCTTTGCCTTGGGCGTTGCCAGCGGGATTGTCATGG
This sequence comes from uncultured Bacteroidia bacterium, assembly GCA_964560095.1. Lineage (GTDB taxonomy): Bacteria > Bacteroidota > Bacteroidia > J057 > J057 > JANQTF01. Next base: position 1,231 of record CAZLKP010000628.1, on the reverse strand, counting down.
AATTCCAGTTTGGCACCAACTGGGCCACTTATTCCCGATTTGTGGGGGACGTCTTTGGTTCGCCACTGGCGATTGAGGGGATTTATGCGTTCTTCCTGGAATCTGGTTTTCTGGCTATTTTGCTCTTCGGCTGGAATAAAGTGGGTCCAAAAACCCACTTTTTTTCAACCTGCATGGTCTGTCTCGGCGCGCACTTCAGCGCCATCTGGATCGTGGTCGCCAACTCCTGGATGCAGACCCCGGCCGGTTATCATCTTGCCCGCAAGGTAAAGGTTACCCCTGATGGCGTCCAGCACCCGATGACCGCTACGCTCCCGGAAGGGAGCTTCACGGTCGAAGAAGTGCCTTTGCCCATGGATTATATTCTGGCCAGTGAAGATATCCCCTATGTGAGAGCCGTTATTTCTGATTTCTGGGAAATGCTCTTCAGCCCCTCATCCATGGATCGCCTGGCACACACCATCATCGCCTGCTGGATTACGGGCACCTTTCTCGTTATCAGCATCAGTGCCTACTACCTGCTCCGTAAGCAACATGTGCCTTTTGCCAAGGCCAGCATGAAGATCGCCCTTTGCGTCGCCACCGTCTCCTTGCTTCTGCAACTCTGGAGTGCGGATTCCACGGCGCGAGGCGTGGCGGACAACCAGCCAGTAAAGCTTGCGGCCATTGAAGGCTTGGCCGAATCCACCACTGAAGCACCGCTGGGCATCGCAGGCTGGGTCAGTTGGGAAAGGGACGAAGAGGGAAATATTATCGGCATCAACGAAAATGCCCTCAAAATCAAGGGCTTGCTCAGCATACTGGTTTCCGGGGACTTTGCCCATCCGGTCGAGGCGAGCAAGACCGAGGTAAAGGGCCTCAATCAGTTACCTACAGACGAGTTTTTACTGGCTCGCCACCCGGATGCCACCCCGGAGGACTTGAAAACCATACGCCCGGAATACTGGCCGAACGTGCCTGTAGTCTTCCAGACGTATCATATCATGATCGCCTCCTGGGGCGCGATGACCGGGCTTATAGTGCTGGCGGTTATCCTGTGGAAAACAGGTAAGCTGTGGGATGTTGACTGGACCCTGGGCGGAAAAATAAAACCGGTTAAACTCCTCCTGGGGCTGCTGGTCATTTCCGTGATCATCCCACAAACGGCCAACATCGCCGGCTGGTATACGGCCGAGATGGGTCGACAGCCCTGGATTGTTTACAATATTCTGAAGACAAGCGAAGCCTTCTC
>CAZLKP010000627.1:364-1959 GCA_964560095.1 uncultured Bacteroidia bacterium | reverse complement strand
CTTTCCAGAAGAAAAATGAGGCCGGGCAAAAAAAGAGCAGCCGATTGGATATCAGCTGCCCCGGAATGATGAAATAGGTTATCCACGATATGATTTGGAAAGCCAAACCACATCAATATTGATTTAGATTAGTACCCCTGGTTCTGCACCAGGAATCCTTCGACATTGGATGCGCCATCCACGGCCCCCTGAGGAATTGGGAAAAGGCGCTTGGTTACATCCGTGTTGTTCTTTTCGGTCCAGGTGTCCTCGTATTTACCAAAGCGGATTTGGTCACCACGGCGGAAACCTTCCCAGTACAATTCGAAGCCGCGCTCACGGAACAAGGCATCCAGATCGATGGCATCCCATGCTTGTGGTGTTTGTTCTGGTCGTGCGTTGCGGGAAGTACGAACCGTGTTCACATCGGCCAATGCACCGGCATTATCGCCCAGGCGCAATTTGGCTTCAGCACGCATCAGGTAAATTTCAGCCAGACGCATCAGCACCAGGTCAACACTGCTAAAGTTGTTGCCATTGGGGGAAGTCCGGCTAAACTGATACTTCGATACCCGGAATCCGGTGTTATGCAGGCGACCTTCGTTGCTGAAGTCAACGATTTCTACGTGATTTACGTAGCCGGTATCGCGATCAGGACCGTTTCCTTTACGCTGTAAGACCGGATAGATGCGAACGCCATCTGCACAAGTGAAGAAGTTACCATCACTGTCCTTACGTGGGCCCCACAAAACACCGCGTAGTATTCCCCGGTCGATCTCAAATTGCGTTGGAGGAACACAGTAGAAGTTATCCTGATCGTTCAGAGGCGATAAACCAGTAAGGTCTTGAATCTCCTCAGGAACCATGGTGTTCTGTTGGTAAAAACGGGCATCTGCTTCGGCTGGGTCAACATCGCCATAGGCATCTACCCAGGTTTGATAAAAGTCAGACGTAATAGCAGGACCGTCGGTTCCATCCGCACTCGGGAATTCGGGACGTGGAAATAAGGAACCAGCGATTGACCAGTACGCCCAGCGGCTGTGCTCTCTGCGCAATACCCCGCGCTGATCCAGGGCGAAAATCAACTCTGGATTGCTGTTGTTGTCGTCATTAAACAGGTCGAAGTATTCTGAAGACAAGCTGAACTGTCCGGAGTTGATGATGTTATCAGTATACTCAACGACAAAATTCATGTCTTCCTGAGTGAAGTTCGGTGTCCCGTACGGATCCCGGTACACAGCTGCATTGAGGTGCAATCGAGCCAACATGCCCCAGACTGCAGCCTGTGACATACGTGCCGGATGGCGGTCCGTATTAATGACATCCACAACGGATAGCAGTTCTCCACGCAAGTAGTTCACCGCTTCCTGTCCGCGCAGGATAATCGAGATTTCATCCGAGTCATCCTTATCAAAAACAAGGCCCCAGCTTTCCAGCATAAGCATATTCAGGTATGCGCGTAAGGCGATCATCTCGTACAGTGATTCGGTCGCTTCTCTATTGCCACTTTCTGACAGGGGACGCAGGGTCTCGATGGCAGAAATACAGCGAGAAATGTTCTTGGTAACTTCATTCCATGAGTCACTAACCAGGTCGTTACCCGACGTCGTCAGGTG
>CAZLKP010000627.1:0-354 GCA_964560095.1 uncultured Bacteroidia bacterium | reverse complement strand
GCGGTGAATTTCAATGAATTTACCGCCGTCAAACCAGTCTGTTCCTCCACGAAAAGGCAGGATCGCTTCGTCAGAAGGGATCAGCTGCAGGCCGTAGTAATTGGTGTGGCGCCAAACCCACGATACTTGTCCGTAGGCAGGTGCAATGGCTCCACTGACGGCTTCGGCCTGACCCGAACCAGTCAGTGATTCATCAAGTACATCCTCCTCGAGGTCAGTACATCCCCACTGGGTAAATGCCAGCAGTACGATGATAAATGGATATAATAATTTATTATTCATTATAAGCGATTTAGAAAGTTATGTTTAAACCAAAAAGAATTGTTCGGGAAGTCGGATAGGTGAAACGGTCGA
>CAZLKP010000626.1:0-1960 GCA_964560095.1 uncultured Bacteroidia bacterium | reverse complement strand
GGAGCCCATTGGGGCCCCAGAATCCAATTCATGGGAGAATGAACCATGTTCAGCAAGCAAACAGCAACAAACGATGGCACCGTCCACGCGGTCACGGGGTACATCGACGAAACGACCGCGAAGAAAGTCATCAAGACCGAGTCAGTGGGCCCCGCTCCGGGTAGCCGCATGGTGGCCGGTGTCGAAGTCAACTGTGACGAAAACGAAACCGGCGTCCGCACGGCGGTCCAGCTTCTCAGGGATGCCCTGGAGGAGTTCGAGAACCGTCTCAGGGATGGCAATTACAGGGCGTAAAGCCGCATCATTACCAGCACGCAGGGCAGGCGCAGCCTGCCCTGCCTGCTGGCTACCAATCAACGAGAAAGCACCGTATCAATGACCAAGAAGCCCCGCTCCACCGAATCACAGAAGGACATGTTCCCCGGCATGGAATCAGGCCGCCGCAAGGCCTCCGGCCCGGTGGAATGTCTGGGCATGACGTTCAAGGACGACGATGAGCGCCGGGCGCATTTTACGGAAAAGCTGCGCGAGAAGCTTCAGGATCCCGCGTTCCGCCAGATCGAGGGCTTTCCCATTGGAGAGGATGAAGACATCCTGGCGCTCTCTGATCCGCCGTACTACACGGCGTGCCCGAACCCGTTCTTACCAGCTGCACTTCGGACTCTTAGAAGATCGGAGGAAGAGCCCGAATCCCACTACAAGAGAAGTGCGTTTGCAGAAGAAACACCTGAGGGTCGCCATGATCCGATAGGTTTAGCCCACACCTACCACACAAAGATTTCCTACAAGACCGTCTCCGGGTTGGTATCGCATTACACATCGCCCGGGGACGTGATATTGGACTGCTTTGCTGGTTCTGGCATGACAGGTGTGGGAGTCGCCGCAGCAGACTCTGATATCAAGAGCAAAGCCCATCTTCCTCCACGCACGACCATCCAGGCAGATATCTCACCAGTAGCATCGTTGCTGGCATATACATACTGTGATCCGACTCACGTTGAGGATTTCTCAGAGAAGGCTCGCGAGATTCTGGACGAACTAGAAGATGAACTCGGCTGGATGTTTCAGTACGAGCACAAGGGTAAGAGGTACAACCTTGGCTCCTGCGTATGGTCCGAAGTTTACATCTGCCCGAACTGTGGAGCAGACCTAATTGCTTGGGACCCTGAAGCACAAAAACCTATCGGGTTTACAAAGTGCCACCAGTGCAACCTGGACATCGAGGACTTCTCCAAAGCTGACAGAAAACAGGAGAGCTACTTCGATTCGGTTACCAACGAGTCGAGGGGTCGTGTGCAACGCCAACCTGTCTTGGTAAAACTTCAAGAACCCGGAAAGAGGAGGAACCTGGCCGTTGAACCTGATGATGTCACAGACCCAGATGAAGGCCGAATTCAACAACTCTTACGCTCATTGTCTCTTCCACCAATAAAAATACCCTATATGCACATGACGCATGAGCGAAATGACCTTCCGCGCCTTGGAATCGAGTACTTTCACGACTTCTACACCACTCGCAATTTCATCCTTCTGACCCGGTTGTATGAAAGCATTTTTGATGCAGAATCCTCAGCTCTCCGCAGGCACCTGTGGATTTGGGCAAACTCCGCTACCCAGAAGCTCTCTCTCCAAATGTGTTACAATAGCGATGGAATAGGCCGGGTGATGAAGGGGGTATACTATGTTCCACGTGTCGGGCTCGAAGGTGGTCCATTCAATTATCTGAATGTTGCATTGCGCGATACCGTAAAGTTTCTTCAATACAAGGCGAATTTCAGAAGCCGTGTCTTTGTTTCTACGCAGTCAGCCACAGTTCTTCAGATACCTGATGAGAGTGTAGATTACATCTTCATTGATCCTCCATTCGGCGGTTTCCAGTTATATTCGGATCTGAACTACCTTTGGGAGAGCTTTGTTCGGCTTCACACGAATCGTACTGATGAGATCATCGTTGATAAGG
>CAZLKP010000625.1:0-1970 GCA_964560095.1 uncultured Bacteroidia bacterium | reverse complement strand
TGCTTGCGCCTCTTGGCAGCCGGAAACAAAATATTATTCAGAATGAGCCGGTAGCCAGGCGAATTGGGATGCAGAGTGAGATCGGTGGGCTCTTCGCCCAACACATGCCGGTAGTCTTCCGGGTCGTGGCCGCCGTAGAAGGTCCACATGCCGCGACCGTAATTGCCGTGGATGTATCGCACTTCGTCGAAGGATTTTAGTTCGCCCATGATAAGGACATCAGGCTTGATGGTTTCGCGACGGAAACCAGTAGTTTGTCCCAGGAAGCCTTTGACCGTGCGGGTGTGGTTTTGGCAAAGCATGGTAGGCACGGGATCCCATTTGGCCGAAAACTCAAACAAGACGAAATACTCCAGGTTCATGGGCACGTTCCGGCGATAGTTGGCATCAATGGTAGAAAACTCGTAGGTCCCCGGTTGTGGGAGGAGGAGGAAATTCTCAAAAGCCAGGGTGTTGTCAAAATTGAGCTCATCATTCATGTTGGGCGTCATCCCATCGTGGTCGTACTCGGGATGAACAATGTCCAGCCCCTCGGCAGCGAGCGCGATATCGTAGGTGTCGGTGGCTGAGCACATGGCAAACAGAAAGCCACCATTTTCCAGGTATCCTTTGATTCGCTTGGCCACCGCCAACTTCAACTCCGAGACTTTGGTGTACCCAAATCGATGGGCCATCGACTCCTGTTGAGTCACTTCCGTTCGAACCCAAGAAGCATTGGCATTGGAAGGATGATATTTTCCAAACTGGCCGGTAAAATCTTCGTGATGCAGGTGCAGCCAGTCGTATTCGCTCAATTTCCCTTCGAGTACCTCCGGATCATAGACTACATCATAGGGAATTTCGGCATACTCTAGCGCCAGGGTCACGGCATCATCCCAGGGCTGGGTGTATGGCGGGGAATATACGGCCACTTTCGGTGTTTTCTCCAGCAAAACCGCATCCATATTTACCGATTCTGAGGTCACGGTGGACAGGATCTGTGTGGATCTGTTGGATGCCAGTTTCTCATAGCTCACCCCACGCACCTGCAATTCTGCTTCAAAGATCGGCTGATACCGAAACATGAAACTTCCTCCCCGGTAATTCAACAACCACTGCACATTCACCTCCTGATCCAGCACCCAGTAGGCAATACCATAGGCCTTGAGGTGCTCAGCCTGGCTATTGTCCATCGGGACCAACAGATATGACTGGGCGAGAGTACTTGAGGCGAGGACAAAGGTTATCCAGATACTAAGCAGGGTTTTCATAGGCAGAAAGTTATCGGACCCTGGCGAACGAACTTTCGTGAATCCTGGCAACTCAGAAAATCAACACGACAGGCGTGAGACATTTACAACGATACCGCAGCAGGCAGGGATAGGTTAGGCTGTCATGGGAATCAGGTCTTTTGCTTTTTCTTTTTGGCGGCAGGAAACAGGATGTTATTGAGGATGAGCCTGTATCCTGGAGAGTTGGGATGCAGGGACAAATCGGTGGGATCTTCACCGACATGGTGTTTGTAATCCTCGGGATCGTGCCCCCCATAGAAGGTCCACATTCCCCGGCCATAATTACCGTGGATATAGCGGGCTTCATTGTAGGCCTTAAGATCCCCCATCACGAGCACTTCGGGCTTGAGCGTAGCGGTGTTGAAAGAGGTTGTCTGTCCGAAAAAGCCTTTGACCGTTCGGGTGTGATTCTGGCAGAGCATCGTAGGGACTGGGTCCCATTTAGCGGAGAATTCAAACAGCGTGAAATAATCCATGTGCTCCGGTACATTCCGCCACTGGGTGCGATCAATGTCAGAAAATTCATAGACCAATGGATTCTGAATGATGGTAAAGTCCTTGAAGGCCAGGCTCCGGGAAAAATCAAGCTTGGCCTGGGCTGCCGGGTCCATGCCATCGCCGTCAAACATAGACTCGCAGATGTCCACGCCTTCGGCTGCCAGGGCAATGTCGTAGGAGTCTGTGGCGGAACACATGGCA
>CAZLKP010000624.1:0-1981 GCA_964560095.1 uncultured Bacteroidia bacterium | reverse complement strand
CCTGTACTCATTTCCATCAAAGGAGAAGATGCCTATGCCATCATGAAGTTTGAGGCAGGCGTGCACCGGGTGCAGCGTGTGCCGAAAACAGAGTCTCAGGGCAGGATTCACACCTCGGCCTCTACCGTGGTGGTGATGCCGGAAGTGGAAGAATTTGATCTCAAAATCGATGAAAAAGATATCATCAAGGAGATTACCAATGCCTCCGGACCCGGCGGTCAGTCAGTCAATACGACCTACTCCGCAGTGAAGCTGACCCACAAGCCGACAGGTATTCGCGTGTCCATGCAGGATGAAAAATCCCAGCTCAAAAACCTGGAGAAAGCCATGAAAATCCTCCGTGCACGGATCTATAAGCTGGAAATGGACAAGCGCAAAGCGGAAGAAGACAGTCTCAAAAAATCCATGGTCGGCTCCGGTGACCGTTCTGAAAAAATTCGTACCTACAATTTTCCCCAATCCCGCGTCACCGACCACCGTATCAACCTAACTCTCTACAACCTTAACGCCGTGCTTGACGGCGACCTCGACGAAATCATCGAAGGGCTCCGCATCGCAGAGAACGCCGAGAAGCTGAAGCATGGGCTGACCTATTAAGAAGGTCCCAGGTCAAGGGCGCTGATATTGAAAGGATATGGGAAAGGATGAAAAGTCCTGATGGGGCCAACGGCCAATTCATCTGGAACTGGCATCTATTCCGGCGAATTGGACGAATGCATACCCTGGAATCTCTCCGGTCATCCCGATGTGGCAGGGATGATCTACCCGGCAGCAGCAGAGCCCAATCGTCTGGCAGGAACCATTCTCTCCCCGCCAGGCGGCTGGTACGACGCCGGCGACTATGGCAAATACGGTACGCTAAAGATGGTCGCCTGGCAAATGAACGGGGAGGATGCTTACAAGGCGCCGGTCCGGGAAGATCTTCACTATTTACTGGGGAGAAATGCTGCCGGGTATTGCTTCGTGACAGGGGTTGGTTGCTTGTCGACGATCCCCCCTCACAATCGGTTGATGTGCCCCGATGGCTGTCTGGTGAAGATTATGTGGGGGAACGAAGGTGGATCAGGAGTTTTGTATATTGGTTGTGCATTCACAACCCAAATACTTAACTCAACCCAAAATTGATGAAAATTCAATTCAATACTGACAAAAACATTCAGGGCACAGAAGATCTGGAAATGATTGTTTCTGAGAAAATCCATCATGGCTTAACCCACTATGCCAACAAAATCACTCGAATCGAAGTGCATCTTTCTGATCAGAATGGGCAGAAAGGCGGTTCTGACGATATGCAGTGTAAACTGGAAGCAAGGATAGAGGGAATGCAACCAGTCATGGTGACAAGTAAAAGTGGGTCAATAGAAAAAGCCGTTGATGAAGCGGTCAGCAAAATGAAGGCAACTCTTAGCACTGTCCAGGGGAAAAGAAATAACAAGTAGCGACAACCTGGCAAAGATTGTGATTCTTGCTCTGCGGGGTCCTTCGTAGGCTTTAAAGCCTACTATCAGCAGGATCTTTACTATGCGGTACATCGGTAATGATGAACATAAGTTTTTTGGGCTAGTACCCCCAACACGTTGAAAAAGACTTAAGTAAAAAAAGGGCAAATTCTTCAAAGGGAAGGGGGATCTAAACACCAAAGTACATCAGGTTGAAGGTGGACTGCTGCGTAGTTATGCGATTAGCGATAAGGGGAAAGAACATATCTACATGTTTGCTCCGGAAGGTTGGATCATTGCTAAATGTATCCCCCGATGAGCCTTGCTACGTATTGATCGATGCGATGGAAGACTCCATTGTTATTCAAAAAGAAAAAGCCCTTCAGGAGGTACACTACCAATAGGCCGACCCTACTTTTTACATCTAGGAAGGAAATCAACGTGCGATTTTTCTGGCTGCTATTTGCGAAGGTCTTCCAGATTTGGGATACTTTTTATTTAGAAGTGATTGAGACTTTTGGCTAGGACAAAAAAAAACTGCG
>CAZLKP010000623.1:0-1986 GCA_964560095.1 uncultured Bacteroidia bacterium | reverse complement strand
CGCCGTAAGGATCGCTATTGAGCACTTCGGGGCGGTCGGCCAGGCCATCGTTCACAGCCACAACTGTTCCCTTGGCTGAAGCGTAGGTTTCTGCTGACGCTTTCACGGATTCGACTGAAGCAATCGCATCTCCAGCTTCTATCTCATCGCCTTCTTCGACCAGGATTTCGACAAAGACAATGTCGGAAAGTTGATCCTGGGCATAATCCGTGAGACCCATCTTGCCGGATTCGGGGTCGAACCACTCGTCAGATTTTGTGTATTTCAGGTTGGAAGGGGCATTCATAAGTTTTCTCCTTGCAGGACTTGGATTTGGCGAATCAAAAAGGACGCACGTTGAAACATCGCGCGTCCTCTGTCGTGAACCTGAGAGATTTCGCTCTGAGCGGAGGGTCGAATAGGCGGTGTTGATCTGCCAAAACGAACCATAGTCGAAGAGCTTGCACCGTCGGTGTCCATATGGACTTTCCAGAGGGCTCAGGAACAGGGTCCTTTTACCTGAGAGTTTCGCCTGGCTTCGCCTTATTTCCAGACTTGCACCTTCGGTGTCCCGGCAGTTCTGCGCCGGGATCTCTTCCCTGCTCCCGTAAAAATTGTATGGTTTCATTCTACGGGGGAGGGGGGCAGAAGTCAAGAGGAAGAACTTCCTGATTTGCGTGTTCGCTTCGGTTTTTCTTCCGACGAGTCTGCTTTTGCTTCTGCGTCCTTACTCTCAGCGGCCACCTTGCGCTTGCTGGGTTTCTTCGGTTCCGGGGCAGCAGACTTTTCAGGAACTTCTTTTTCTGCCGGAGAATCATCTTTCACAGCTTCAGTTTCCTGGGGCGAAGGTTCGGGCGAGACAGGCGGTACAGGCGCTTCCGGCGCGACCGGGTATGGAATCCCATTCAGTTTGGCGAAATATTCCTTTACCTGCGGGTCATTGTAGAAGACCAGCGAGAGGATACCCACAATCATTGAGAAAACGTTGCCCGTCAATACGGTCAGGATTTCGAGAATGGCAATCGTGGTCGAGGGTTGGACGGGCTGGGGTGGATTGTTCAGCAGCTTGAGCGCGTAGATAATCTCGAATACGCCCAGAATCGTGGGGAGAATTGTAAACACCGCCAGACACGCTAAAATGATCGTAGGGACTACAATCGCAGTAGCAATCAGCCCCCAGAAAATGTTGACAATCCCGCTGATGAGGGTGATAACAGCGATGGTTTTCACCAGCCCGGGGCTGTCTCCATAAGGGGAATATGTATTTTGATTCATAATGTACTCCTTAATTTGTTTGCTACTGAGACTTACGCAGGAAACCGGAATAGGTTGCAGGGAAATAAAAAGTCCCGCCCTTGCGAGCGAGACTTAGAAACTGCTGGAAAGTAGCTTACACCCAGCCTTGCCCCTTGATGAAGTTGGTGACCACGGGAATTTCGAACATCTGTCCCTGATAAGCCTGGTATGCCCACCAGAAAAAGACCAGCCACAGGAAGGGAGCGCAAATTGCACCGATAACGGTGATGCCAAGGATGATGCTGACAATGATGAAAACAATGTTAGCGGCAATCGATTGCACCGCATGGTACTTGATGAAGGGACGGTTCTTCTTGTCTTCCATCAAGAGCATGATGATGGCGATCAATCCGATGGGGTATCCGAGCGCAGCCCACAGCTTATCATCACTGGTGACTTCGGGGTTCACGGGGGCTTCTGACATAATAACTTCCTCCTGGAAATGAATAATATTTTGGTTTCGTGTATTGTACACTAAAATGGATAAAAATCAACCGAATTGACCTATCCAATTGGACAATCTTTTGTCCTATGCGTGATGTGCTAGAATCGAAGCATGCCAAATAAAGAAAAAATCGTTTTCATGGGCTCGCCCCATTTTGCCCTGTCCACCCTGCGTGCTCTCTACGAAAATTATCCGCTTGTAGGCGTGGTCACCCAACCAGACCGGGCAGCTGGGCGCGGGCGCGAACTCAAGCCGCCGCCCGTCAA
>CAZLKP010000622.1:0-1994 GCA_964560095.1 uncultured Bacteroidia bacterium | reverse complement strand
CGGTCAGCAACCTTTTGAGGCAGAAACACAACTTCAGCCTCTTTGCCGCTTTTGGGATCTCGGATAACCCCCTGTGTCAGGATAGTTGTCGCATGAACTAAAATGCATTATTATTTGGGCGCAGGAGGAAGAAAGTCATGCGATACACACCCGAACGAAAGGAAGCAGTTTTAAAAAAAATGATGCCTCCGCATGCACGGCCAGTCAGCCAGTTGGCCATAGAAGAAGGCATCAGCGAAGCTACATTATATAAATGGCGCCAGGAAGCCCGGCAGAGAGGCATCTTACTACCGAATGCCAGCAACGAACCAAATGGCTGGAGTGCCCGGGATAAATTCTCAGCCGTCATGGAAACCGCGGCAATGAATGAATCTGAGCTGGCAGAATACTGCCGAAAAAAAGGGATATACCCTGAACAGGTGATCCTATGGCGGCAGGCATGTGAAAATGCCAATGACTGGGACAGACAGGTTGCCAATAAGCTAAAAGCCGGCCAGAAAGAGGACCAGAAGCGGATCAAACAGCTTAAAAAAGAGCTCAAACGCAAGGAAAAAGCCCTTGCAGAAGCCGCTGCCCTGTTGGTGCTGCAAAAAAAAGTCCAGGCGATCTGGGGGGACCCAGAGGGCGAATGATCAGCGCCCCGGATCGCCGCAAAACTGTTATGCTGATCAATGAAGCCAGGGAAGCCGGAGCACGTCTTGAACCGGCCTGCAGGGTCGTTGGTATCTGTTCCCGTACATATCAGCGGTGGACCTGTGAACATGAGATTAAAACGGATGGCCGCCCAACAGCCAAAAGGCCTGAACCATCCAACAAGCTGACAAAAAAGGAAATCGAACAGGTGCTGTCGGTTTGCCATGATCCCAGATATGGGAGCCTTCCCCCGGGCCAGATTGTACCGAAACTGGCAGACCAGGGGGTGTTTATTGCTTCGGAATCCAGTTTTTACCGGATTCTTCATAAAGCTGGAGAACAGAATCACAGGGGCCGCAGCCGTGCCCCCAAAAAACATACGCCGCCTCAAGGATTTTGCGCTACCGGCCCGAACCAGGTTTGGTCCTGGGACATCACGTGGCTTCCGTCCCAAATCCGCGGCATGTATTTTTATCTGTACATGATCATGGATGTTTACAGTCGCATGATAGTCGGTTGGGAGATCCAACCCACAGAGAGTGCTGAGCTGGGTGCGAATCTGGTCCATAAAGCTGTGTTGGCCCAGGGTTGTATTCTCAATCCACCGGTTCTTCATGCAGACAACGGCGGCCCCCAGAAAGGATTTACCATGAGAGCCAAGCTGGATGCCCTGGGAGTCACCAAATCCTACAGTCGACCCCGAGTCAGCAATGACAATCCATACTCGGAATCGTTGTTCAGGACCTGCAAGTACAGACCTGATTACCCCGGCACCCCGTTCCCTTCTATTGACGCAGCCCGGAAATGGGTGGCCGGATTTGTTCATTGGTATAATCATGAGCATCTGCATAGTGCCATTCAGTATGTCACACCGGTTGCCCGCCATACCGGCAAAGACCATGAGATCCTTGAGAGGCGGAAAAGCGTTTATTCGTCTGCCAGATGCAGGAATCCGAAACGCTGGAGCCGGGATACAAGGAATTGGAATCCCATAGGCCCTGTATGGTTAAACCCGCCCAGGGAGGCGACTGGCCAAAATTGCCCCGAGAATGGGTGCCGGATGACTGGTTGATTTATGGATTAAAAATGAATTTTTAATCGAGATGATCCCAATCATCTCTTGATAACCACACAGCACCCTCGTCATGCCCCTGTCAAGGGCGCGGCAGCGTTCATCTCGACCCTTGACAGGGGCATGACGAGGGTGCTACCCCGGAAGCTGAAAAGGACCGGAATTGATAGAACAATTAACCAAAAAATGTGACAACATCCTTGACAGACAGCGATAATGGCTTTACGATCATCAATATCCATGGATTTTAGCTTCAGGACTTCCCCGACACGCATGCCGCTTCGGGCCA
>CAZLKP010000621.1:1173-2020 GCA_964560095.1 uncultured Bacteroidia bacterium | reverse complement strand
GCTAGTGGCCAGAGATTCCTTCGTGAGCGACGGCATCTTCGTCTGGAATATAGAGCCCCTCTCTCTGAGCGGCGGGCTGTACATCCTAGCCCTGGAAGCCGAAGGCAAAGAACGGCAACTGTTTAAGCTGATGAAGCGGTAGGGAGATCAGTGAACGTGAATGGCAAAAAAACCGTAAATGTTTGAAGAGGATATTGGGTTTCCTGTTATGAAAGGAATAAATCTTCAGATCCTCGCTGAAACCCAATCCACGATTCTGGATGCGTGTGTGGAGAAAGTGGACCCCATGGGATTCTACCTGAAAAGGAAGAAGTAAACAGGTTGTTCAGAGGTGATGATGTTCCAGCCTACCCTCGTAATCAGCTTTTTTCAGGACGAATGAGCGGCTACTCCATCAACCCATCCCCAGCATCTCGCCTAACTCCTGCACATTCTTTACTTCCTCTGCATCTTTGCCCGCCCGAAACACTCGCACGCTGTGCTCGCCGACTATGGACAGCTGGTCGTCGTGGATTTCCAGTGCCGTGCCTTCCCGCAGTCCGGCCACTGGCGTGTCATTGAAGCAGTGGAATTCCTTGATCCGAGTCTCGCGGGTTTCGCCCATGTGGGTATTGTTTTCGATAGGATCCAGATAATGGGGATTGATGTTAAAAGGCACCAGTTGCAGCGCATCAAACGATTGTGGATAGACAATGGGCATGTCGTTGGTGGTGGAAATAGTTTGTCCGGCAATATTGGAGCCGGCGCTCGTGCCCATGTAAGGCTTGCCTGATTGGATCTGCTCCCGTAGCAGCCACAGCAACCCTCGCTCTTCCAGGGTCTTGAGCAAAACGAAAGTATTTCCGCC
>CAZLKP010000621.1:0-1163 GCA_964560095.1 uncultured Bacteroidia bacterium | reverse complement strand
ACCGGTAAAAAACCCTTCCGACCAGGTGAAGGCATCAATCAGGTTTTTCCAGCTTTGAATGCCTCTCATCTCAAACCCTAGCCTGGAAAAAACGCCGCTGGCTGAGAAGGTGTAGTCATCCAAAGAGGCTCCGCCCGGACGGGCAAAAGGAATAAATACGATCCGAGATTTTCCTTTGAAAAATCGCTGGATATCGGCTTCGAGATAGGAGAGATACGAAGAGCCGTAAACAGTGGATGTACTGGCGAGAAGAAGGTGAGTTGACATAACCCAAAGGTAAGAAGCCATCATTACAAACAGAAAATGCAACAAAATTGCATCTATATCGTTCAGTGTTTATATTGCAACGGTGTTGCATGAATCAATCTCAAAATCCAAATAACAATGTTCAGAATCACCCAATTGACTATCATGTTGACCTTTCTCGGAGCTTTCGCTCTGAGTTCCTGTGACCGGGAAGAGGTCATTACCGTAAACATTGAGTTTGAAGAACCGACTGCTGGTGAAACGGTTGCAGATGCTTCTGATGTCCACATCCATGTCCATTTCACAGCCATGGGAGGAGATCTTCATGATCTTGAAGTTGTTCTACATCCAGATGGAGACGTCGCCGACAAAATCATTGAATTTGATGGTCACGAGCATGCAGAGGAATATGTCTTTATGGAAGATGTGAATCTCTCTAGCTATCCCTCCGGAACCACATTTCACCTCGAAGCCAAAGCCTGCCTAGATCACGACTGTGCGGAGTCAGAATTCGGAGATATCGAATTTATGATTCCCTAGTAGTTTAGGATAATCCAATCAAAGGGCTTTCCGGTTTAGATTAAACCGGAAAGCTTTTTTTTTGATATCGCGCTGTTTCAACCCACCGAAAATGGATCCGCTTCTTTCCAGAACGGAAATTTACGTCGGTATTTCGACAGTCTGGCACCATCCAGTTCGGCAGTCAGCACGGTTTCCTGGTTGCGGGCTATCGTGAGGATGTTTCCGTCATACCCCACAATCTGGGAAGAACCAACATAGCTGATGCCATTTTCATCTGTCCCGACCCGGTTCACCCCGACGACATAGGCGAGATTTTCAATGGCTCTGGCAGGTAATAAAACATCCCAATGAGCGATTCTGGGTTGGGGCCAGTTGGCGACGTTCACCATCAGGTC
>CAZLKP010000620.1:0-2031 GCA_964560095.1 uncultured Bacteroidia bacterium | reverse complement strand
AATACTTTTCCTGATTCCTGCTCCACGTATCTAAATTCTGCGAATATGAAACGAATGCCTCTGTTTATCGTGATGCTAGTGATGACTGTGGCCCTCACCGCTCAGACGTTTGAAGGAACCATCACTTCGACCAACACCCTGTTGCCCGGGCGAAGTACTAAATTCATTGTCAAGGGAGGCCAGACGCTCCAGCGACCCCTTGGCCCTGGACTGGCAGATGTCAGGGTGTACACCGATATGGCCGAAAACGCCTATTACCTCCGTACCGAAAGCCAGGGGAATGTGCAGGTGTTGCGCTATTTCCTCCAAGGTAGCTCCCGACAGGTGAGCTCCAAACCTGTGAATGTCACCAGTGTGGCAGCGACTGGGCAGCAAAAAGTGATCGATGGTTATACCTGCGACCAATATACTGGTACGGTGAATGGTCAGGCATTTGTGGCCTGGGCAGCATCGGAACTGAAGGATGTTAATCTTCAGGCTCACATCACGCCGCAAACGGAAGAACAACTACCCTATGCGCAGATTCCCGGTGTGGAGGGAATGGTTCTGGCGTTTTCTTCTACTTATCCTACTGGCGATCATCCGGCTTTTACCGTGAATCTTTCCGTTACTCCACACACGGTGGATCCTGCTTTGGTAACTGCGCCGGAGCCTACCAGCTATGTGGACGAGTGAAGGAGGCTTTCCAACCAGTGCCTGGTGCTGTGATCTGGAATCAAATTCCGAAAATTTCCTGAAGCTTGGCTTCAAGCGGTTGCCCTCTGAGATGCTGGGCAACAATCTTTCCCTCGGGATCGAGGAGAACCGTATAGGGGATTCCCTGAAAACCAAAGCTCTGGACCGATTCACTCTCCCAGCGTTTGAGGTCGCTCATGTGCTCCCAGATGAGCCCATCCTGCTCAATGGCCTGTAGCCATTTATCACGGTCTTTGTCCAGGCTAACGCCAAGAATTTCGAAGCCCTCGTCTTTGTATTTGTTATACATCCGTACCACGTTGGGATTCTCCTGGCGGCAGGGCTTGCACCAGCTGGCCCAGAAATCGATGAGCACGTATTGTCCCCGGAGATCACTGATGCTCATTTCCCCCCCATCCGGTGTAGCCATCGTCAGATCCGGAGCAACCTGACCGTCTTCCACACTCGTTTTCATCTGGGCTTCCATCGCTTTTTTCTGGTATTCCTGCTGAAATTCCCGACTCAGAGTCATCAGGGTCATGGAATCCAGGGCTAATTCTTCCCCATCCAGCACAGCTTTGTAGCCTGCATAGAAAGCTTCCGGCGAAAGATCTATCCCGACCTCCTTCAGAGGCTTTCCAACCTGATCTGTTCCGAAAAAATAGGAGAGGGAATCGTTGAGGGTAGTCATGTCTCCGACTTTCCCGGGTGTACCGCTTTGGTTACAGGAAAAGGAAAAAAGGCTGATACCCAGAATCAGAATGATTGACGCGTTTCGCATGTTTATTTCTCAATTTAGAGCGAAGATAACCAATATCACCGAAAATGCAGGAGCGGAATATTTTAGCCAAAATATTCCGCTCCTAGGTCTATGAGCAAACTGGATTATCGAACGACAATCCTGCGCACCATGCGGCCTTCCTGGCCTTCAATGCTCAGGAGATAGACGCCTTCTGCCAGATCAGCCACATCAAGGGTCATGGTCATCTGATTCCCTTGTACATCCCATGCACGTTGGCGGAGCGTTCGGCCTCTCAGATCCGACAGGCTGACAGTCAGGGCTTCGTTGCCGGTTCCGCTGGCTTCCATGTTTAACACATCGGAGGCCGGGTTGGGGAAGGCGAGAAGCCTCAGAGAGCCGATCATGCCCTCGATAGTCACATTGTCGATGTTGATCTGGGCAGTGGCCGTGTCGTTGCCACATTCTCCCGTGGCCACCATGGTCACCGTGTACACGCCGTTCTGGATATAGGTGTGAGTCGGGATGCTGTCCTGACTGCTATTGCCATCTCCGAAGTCCCAGTTGTAATCGGTGGCATTGGCGGAGATATTGTCAAAAGTGTAGGTCTGGAAGCC
>CAZLKP010000619.1:0-2033 GCA_964560095.1 uncultured Bacteroidia bacterium | reverse complement strand
CTACCTTCTGGGCGGAGTGGAGGTTGATGGCCCGGACGGAAAGCTGATTCAATGGGGAGACCCGGTCGCGATACTTTTTGATAAGAACCCCAACGTTCGCATCAGCTACCCGGACTTTATCTGGGACGACGGCAACCTGCACATTACCGAAACCCAGAAAAAGGTCGCACGCGTGCACCGAATCCCCAACGAGCTTTTGAAGAAACTGTGGAAGGACGAGCAGGGTGCTGAAAAATAGTGTTCAGAGCCGAACCGTGTTTACCACCCTTGCCGCTCTTCGAGCTTAACCAACCCCGTTGAAGGAATATTGAAAATGAAACCAAAAGTCCTCATTACTGCACTTCTGTTGAGTTCACTGAGCTGTCTGGCAGCTGAGCGTCCGAATATTCTCTGGATGTTTACGGATGACCACGCATATCAGGCACTGGGAGCCTATGGCGGGCGTTTTGAATCGCTGAACCTCACCCCAAATCTGGACCGCCTGGCGCGTGAAGGCATGCTCTTTGAAAAAGCCTATGTGGCAAATTCAATTTGTGCCCCGAGTCGAGCTACCTTGCTGACAGGAAAGCATAGCCACAAGAATGGGAAAATCGACAACGAAACGTCTTTTGACCACAGCCAGCAGCAGTTTCAAAAAATCCTTCAAAAACACGGCTACCAAACTGCCATGGTGGGTAAAATCCACCTGGATGGAAAGATGCAGGGCTTTGATTACTGGGAGGTGTTGCCCGGCCAGGGGAAATACTGGAGTCCAGTGTTTATAACTGCCGAAGGAACCACCAGATACCCTGACAGGCATTCAACTGAAGTCGTCACGGAACGGGCCATCCATTGGCTCGAGAATGGAAGAAAACAACAAGAGCCCTTTATGTTGATGGTGCATTACAAAGCGCCTCACAGAAAATGGCAGCCGATGAAGCATATGATCGAGAAGTTCAAGGATGTCGATTTCCCGGAGCCTGACACTCTTTTTGACAGCTATGAAGGCAGGGGAACAGCGGCCCATGAACAGGACATGACGATCAGGAGAACCATGAACCTGCCCCATGACCTGAAAGCGAAAGAGGGTACGGCCAGGTTGAAGGAATACAACGCGATGACCGATCCAAAGGAAAAAATCCGCTGGAAGTACCAGACTTACATGCGTGATTACCTGGCTTGTGTGGCCGGAGTAGATGAGAATGTTGGAACGTTGCTCGAATACCTAAAGGAGAGCGGTCTGGATAAAAATACCGTGGTGATGTATTCATCCGATCAGGGATTTTATCTTGGGGAACATGGCTGGTTTGATAAGCGCTTCATATATGAGGAATCCTTCAGGACTCCTTTCATTGCCAAATGGCCCGGGGTGATAGCGCCCGGATCTGTCAATCGGGATCTGGTTCAGAATATTGATTTTGCGGAAACATTCCTGGATATCGCAGGTGCGGAGATTCCGGAAGACATGCAAGGGGCGAGCCTGCTTCCATTGTTCAAGGGACAGCGACCAGATGACTGGCGAAAGCACCTTTATTATCATTATTACGAATACCCGGGAATCCATAACGTTCGACGTCACGAAGGCGTGAGTGACGGACGTTACAAGCTGATTCGTTTCTACGGTATGGATGTCCCAAATGGAGAAGAGTGGGAGCTTTATGACCTGGAAAAGGATCCGCAGGAAATGCGCAGCGAAGCAGAGAATCCTGAATACATGCCCGTTATGAAAAGGCTGAAACATGAACTGCAGAATTTGCGTGAGCACTATGAAGTCACCGATATCCCGCAGACAGAAAGAAATAGAAAACCGAAGAAGAATTAGATAAAAATCACACTGGATTTATTAAAAAGCTGTTCAGGATGCCTGTTGTTCATGGCGGGCGTCGCGTCGTCCGAGGTGGTGCCTTCGAGCATGTTTTCCGATCAGATGGTATTGCAGCGTGGAAAGAAGGTTCCGGTATGGGGAACGGCAGATCCGGGGGAAGCGGTTCGGGTTACTTTTTCCGGGCAGACCGTTGCGACAGATGCCTTGGAGCACGGGGCATGGACCGTTT
>CAZLKP010000618.1:0-2037 GCA_964560095.1 uncultured Bacteroidia bacterium | reverse complement strand
GATGACCGTCCAATTCCGGGCGAAATTGGAGTCACCAAAGAGTCGCTCCTCCAGCAGAAGGTTGAAGAACTGGAGTCTGTGCAAGCCAGTCTGGCTGCTGCACGCCGACAAAACAAAACCATGACGGCCGATATCCGAAAGCTCGAACTGCGCGTGCAGGAGCTGCAATCGGTCCTGGAAGAATATGACGACCTCATTGCAGAACTAAAGGCCGAAAACCAGGAACTGAATGAGCAGGTGGATAGTCTTATTGTGCGTGATCGACAAATGACCGACAATCTCCAGAACCTGCAACAGGATCGCGAACTGGACCGCACCGTGGAGGTCGCTTCCGCCCTGCGCGCCAGAGATATTACCTTCTTCAGTTACCGGGAAGGCCGGAAACAAAAAGAATTTACCGAACTGGCCCGCTGGCGAATGAAAGACCTCCAGGTCTGCTTCACCATCCTCGAAAATCAAATTGCTCCGCAGGGAGAAAGAACCGTCTATCTCGTCGTAGAAGATGAGGCCGGTACACCTGTCACCAACTTTACCGATGACTTCAGTGGCAGGTTTCCCTATCAGGGCGAAGACAAGGTGTTTACTGCCTCCAAAACCATCTCCTTTTTTGGCTCAGAAATGGAAGATTGTATGACCTTTCATTACCCTGAAGGCAGTCGCTTCGAAAAAGCAATCTACCACGTCTCTCTCCTCGCCGATAATGAATTGATCGGTCAGGGAAGCTTTGTGATTGATTGAGAAGATCGGGAAGTTAGGAAAAAGGTGAGCCGATCATCTTTTCACCATGTCACGGTCAAAACTTGATTTCCTCATCGTCACTGTTGAAATATTTGACCTCCGTCATACCGAGGGAAACATCGGCGACGATACGGATCCAGACCCAGTAGGTATGAAACCACTGAAACTGATAGCTTTTAAACAGCCCCTGTTTGAGATAGGCTGCCACATAGGGATTGATCCGAAGGGTGAGCTTCTTTTCCTTATTCTGGCGGATGAGGAATTCCACGTTATTGGAGATCTCGTCGGCAATGATAACAGATGGCTGCATCTTGCCGGTCCCGTTACAGCTGGGACACATCTCACTTGTGGTGATATCCAACTGTGGCCGTACCCGCTGCCGGGTGATCTGCACCAGGCCAAACTTGCTCATTGAGAGAATCGAGTGTTTGGCTCGGTCACTTTTCATCACCCGCTTGAAGTGATCATTGAGGATTTTCCGGTTTTCCGATTTCTTGAGGTCGATAAAGTCTACCACAATGATGCCGCCCATGTCCCGGAGCCTCAACTGCCGGGCAATCTCATTGGCAGCGTCCAGGTTGGTCTTGAGGGCCGTTTGCTCCAGCGTGTCGTTTTTGAGGTTTTTGGAGCCGCTGTTCACGTCGATCACATGCATGGCCTCGGTATGCTCAATCACGAGATAGGAGCCATTCGACATGGAAACCACCTTGCCAAAAGCTGCTTTGATCTGGCGTTCAATGTTTCGTACATGGAACAAAGGCGCCTTGCCACGATGGAGTTTCAACCCCTTGAGCAGGTCAGGTTGATTCTCGGTGAGATAGACTTCGACATCCTTGAATGTTGCGTCATCATCAACTGTGATGGCATCGAATCCGAGGCTGAGCATGTCGCGGAGGATGGACGTGGTGCGATTTTCTTCGCTCAGTACCTTTTGGGGTGGCCGGCCTTTTCCTAGCGCACGGGTCAGTTCGTTCCACTTATCGAGGATCGACATAATGTCTTTGGCCAGCGTGGCAGCGTCCTTACCGGTGGCAGCAGTACGCACAATCACCCCAAAGTTTTTGGGGCAGAGGGACTCTGTGAGTCGTTTGAGGCGTTTTCTCTCTTCAGAAGAGCGAATTTTCTTGGACACGGATGTGCCTCTCCCAAACGGAACCAGCACGACATATTGTCCGGGAATGGAAATTTCACTGGACAAACGAGGTCCTTTGGTCGAGATCGGTTCTTTGACGATCTGGACCAACACCTCCTGACCTGGTTTGAGGACTTCTTCCATCTTGCCGCCCTTGTTGATGTCGG
>CAZLKP010000617.1:0-2038 GCA_964560095.1 uncultured Bacteroidia bacterium | reverse complement strand
GTCGTTTTGTTGTCCTGTGAGTCAGAATTCAAAGAAACCAGCTATGATCCACAAGGCGCCACCGATACCCGCGACCGGCCCATTGCATACCAGATCAAACGGACATTCCGGCTGGAAAATGGCGCTGTGAGTTTTTCCAATGAGTTTGCCGGAGCCCGGCTCAACGACGTGACCAAAGCCGGTAAAGACACTTTTGTCCTCACCATTCTTCCCGAAAATGAACCCATCAACAAGAGCCCCTGGTATGCCTTTCAGGTGTGGGCCGAGCAGGAGCGAGGGGCCATCTTTCGGCTGAATTACCCCGAATTCCAGCATCGATACATCCCGAAACTGTCTGCAGACGGCTCCAACTGGGTGCCTGTGGATTCCCAGCTCATGACACTGGACACCACCACGGGAACCCTTTCGTTTCCTGTCACCATCCCCAACGATACCCTGTGGGTTTCAGCACAGGAACTCCTGCCCGCTGATTCGGTCTATGCCTGGGAAGACCGAATCATTCGCCAGCATGATGGCGTGAAGGTTAACCTGGGATACAGCAAGCTAGGCAGGCCTATCAACCTCCTCAATTTCGGTACCCTCAGCAGCCCGCAATGGATCTTCATCATGGGGCGCCAACATCCCCCGGAGGTATCGGGCTACCTCGCTTCGCAGGCATTTGCGGAAACCCTACTGGCAAATTCTGACCTGGCCAACCGCTTTCGGGAGCAGTTTCGCATTGTGATGGTCCCCATGCTTAACCCGGATGGCATCGACAACGGGCATTGGCGGCACAGCACGGGTGGCGTGGATCTCAACCGCGACTGGGCCAATTTTCATCAGCCAGAAACCCGTCTGGTAAAAGAATACCTCGATAACACAGTCGCAGAAGGCGTAAGGATCGATTTTGCCATCGACTTCCACTCGACCGACACGGACATGTACTACATTTTCACCGACGACATGCAGACCCACCGACAGGGATTGACTGGAGAATGGCTGAACAAGATTCGGGAAAAGATTCCGGGCTACGAGCCGGATACCGAGGCCACGGATAGGCAATCGCCTTCTGCCAAGTACTATTTTTTCGAAGAATTGCGGGCTGAGTTTGTGACCTTTGAGGTGGGCGACGAAACAGCCCGCCAAGAAGTGAAGCAACGAGCCGTAGCCGCTGCCGAAGCGATGATGGAACTGCTGGTGGAATGAGACGGATGTCTGAGCAATCAATGATGAATAGATTCTACCTGACACGTATTCGATACCCCCTGCCGAGCCTTCTGACTATCCTGCTGGTCCTCCAGGGGTGTCATTTGCCTGATCTTCGACATCTCCAGGAGACGATCTACGTGCGCCACAAGGGCGCTGACCTGCCGATGTATGTGCGGGGCAATGGCTCCGAGAAGGTGTTTTTGCTAGTATTGCATGGCGCCGGAAGTTTTGGACTTGCCTTTCGATCGGAAACATTCGTCAAAGAGATCGAATCCCGCTATGCCGTGGTCTATCACGATCAGCGTGGGCAGAGCATGGCCCAGGGCCGCTACCGGACACCCGAAGATCTCGTCGATCTCATGGCAGGGGATGTCGTTGCGCTGACACAGGTTCTCAGGCAGAAATATGGTGAAGACATTCGTCTCTTTTTGATGGGGCACAGTTGGGGAGGCGCTCTGTCTGCTGCGGTATTGACAGAAGGAAACAACCAGGATCTGTTTCGGGGCTGGATCAATGTGGACGGTGCCCATGACATTCCGATGGCCGGAGAATCCCGTAGGCAGTTTTTGCTAGATATCGCCGACGAACAAATGGGTGCTGGCAACAGTGTGGATGCCTGGCAAACCCTCATCCATGAGGTAACCCCGCTAGATGCAACACAGGAAGAAGACTATTCGCTGATTCTGCGGCAGGCGGCCACGGCCATGCGTCTGCTCCAGCAGGATGATGTGGTAAATTCCCACCTGAATGGCGACCTGCTGAAAGCCTCGCTACTGGAGAACAACCCCATTACCTGGAAGATATCAGACTTTTTCAACCGCCCCTTTGAAGTAGCACGGGATCAGAAGCT
>CAZLKP010000616.1:0-2041 GCA_964560095.1 uncultured Bacteroidia bacterium | reverse complement strand
AAGCAACCACTGCCTTCTCTTCACAGGCTAGAGATGAAACTGAGCCGAAAGCAGCGGTGACGCCACTGATTTTGATGAATGATCTGCGATTGAGCATAATAAAAGGAAAAGAAATAGAAAGGGGTGAATGGGTAAATTAGTGAATTGGTGGGATTCCTTTGTGGGGAAAGCCTGAGATGCAGGATAGAATCATTTCGTGTGATCTCCATTGGTACATACCGACGAACCACAAACCATTTCGGGAAACCCAGGGAAAAGCCCTACTCAAAAGGTTGCAGCGGGCACATGCCTTTGGTAATTTCAGGCCCATCCAATCACTACTACCTCCATTTTCATGAAACAAGTCACCATCGGGATTGACATTGGCGGAACAAATACCAAGTACGGTTTTGTCGATCGGGAAGGGAATCTGCTTGGAGATTCCTCTATGCCTACCACTGGCTATCCCACTGTGGAAGAATATATTCAAGCACTCCACGAAGCCATCGAAGATCTTCGCTCCTACGTGGAAGACGACATGGAATTGATGGGAATCGGGATTGGCGCTCCCAATGCCAATTATTACACCGGAACCATCGAACATGCCCCCAATCTAGCCTGGAAAGGTGTTATTCCTTTGGTGGACCTGTTCAAGCTTCACTATGACACACATGCCACAATCACCAACGATGCCAATGCCGCAGCTATTGGGGAAATGATCTATGGTGGAGCCAAGGGTATGCAGAATTTTGCTGTGATCACCCTGGGTACAGGTGTGGGAAGCGGATTCGTGGTCAACGGACAGCTTGTGTATGGTCACGATGGCTTTGCAGGCGAATTTGGCCATGTAATCGCGGTAAAAGGCGGTCGGCTCTGTACCTGCGGCAGACGCGGCTGTGTAGAAACCTACGCAGCAGCCAGAGGGGTGGTACTCACTGTGCATGAAGAACTCGCGGGAACCGGCGCTAAAAGCGAATTGAGCCATATTCTCCCTGAAAATCTGACACCAAAAGATATTTTCCTGGCAGCTGAAAAGGGAGACAAAATCGCCCAGGATGCCTTTCAGTACACCGGCAAAATTCTCGGCCGTGCTCTCGCCAACCTCGTTGCTATTCTGAGTCCTGAAGCCATTTTTTTCTTCGGTGGCGTGGCCAAAGCCGGCAAATGGATCCTCGAGCCAACCAAAAGATACATGGAGGAAGACTTGCTGGTGGTGTATAAAAACAAGATCAAATTGATCCCTTCCCAACTCCCCGACAGCGATGCAGCTATTTTGGGGGCCAGCGCCCTGGCGTGGAAGGAGTTGGAGGAAAAGGGGGAGAGAAAATAGTTGGGCGTTCGAGGGTTGAAAAGGCAAAGATTGTTTCCTTAAAACTAATTTATTAGTTTTAAGGATGGAACAAGGACTACTGGCCCCACAGGAACTAAAGATCATGACCATTCTATGGAGCCTGAAACAAGGCTTCGTAAAGGATGTCCTGGATCATTGGCCTGACAAACCCAAACCTGCCTACAACACCGTATCGACCATTATCCGGATTTTGGAAAAAAAAGGCTTCGTCAGCCATGAGGCCTTGGGACGTAGTCATCGCTACGCACCTACCTTGTCAAAGCGTCAGTATCAGTTTCGGGCGCTTCGCCACATGGTGGACCAGGTTTTTGCTGGATCTTCCAGTGGATTGGTGGCACGACTGCTCGAAGACAAGCAGCTCACTGATGAGGAGCTCAACGATTTGAAATCGATGTTAGACGAACAGAAATGATTAGTTACGGACTCACGACTTTGGTGCTTTACGCTGTATCTATCGGCCTGTATCTGCTCATTCAGGGTGGGCTGACGCCAGTGTGGCGTCGGCGAATTCTCCATCTGAGCCTCGCTTCCTCTTTGCTGATTCCCCTGCTTCTGCCCTATGAAGCTCCCAGAGCTTTGCCTATGGGCGTGTCGCTGTTTGAGCAGATTCCCGTCCAGCATTTGCAGACTTTTTGTCAGTGTGAAGTCCCCCAGCTCGGCCACCGGGTGTTTTTTCGGACCTATGCTATCGGTAGCTGGCTTGTCCACGCG
>CAZLKP010000615.1:0-2048 GCA_964560095.1 uncultured Bacteroidia bacterium | reverse complement strand
GGTAAGGTTCATGTGGCGATTCTGAATGGGAATGGCGGCCTGCTGCAGCCACCTAGAGCGACCCTGCCTTTCGTCTTACCATCCGACCTGGACATCGTAGTCCACAACCGCGACGCGATCTTCGCTGGTCAGAGGCTGAAGGTATCACACATTGGCCCCCCTCGCAGCAGGTCAGGCCAGCAAACGGAGCGGCCGTCTGACTAACAGACAACCCGCAGGCGCAGCCTGCGAAGAGTAGCAGAGATGTCCAGGGGCACCTAACAAGACAATCGAGTAGCATCAGGAGCACGGCGTCTGAAAAATAATGATGCCAAATTCTTGCGCTTCTCTGTTCTGTGGAAGCGTATCCGGGTCGGGAGGCTGTGAAGAAATCATAGACCGAGACCGCAATTTTTACTGGAATCATCCTCCTTCCTTAATGTACAGATCCCCTTTCCCGCGTTACAAAAGTTTTCGTATTTTACTTCTCCCGTATTTCTTAGCTCCATCCAGTATGCTTGCTCCCCCTGCTCGGGCTTGGTTGAGCCTCGTTGGCTCTGATCCTAAAAGGACCCTGTTTCTTTGGCTGCTGGTCTCCAGTCTTTTCGGCTGCCGGGGTAGCTTTCCAAACCAGGAATGCCCGCCACTCAGCTGGACCTTAAATGCCCAGGAACAAGCCTTTTACGAAATTTGCTTTGGAAATGAATTTGGCGAATACGAAACCAGGCTACGACGCTGGGAAACAAACGTTCGCATCTTTTTCCCTCGGCAACACCCCTTGTTGGAAGCGGAAACCCGACAGGTGATCGGCGAGTTGAACATCCTGGCCGAAAGCCTTCAGCTTTCGATTGTAGAGGATGCAGCCTTTGCCAATCTCATTGTTTTTTTCGGCCCCAAAAGCGATTATGTAACCGAATATGAACCGGACGCGATCCTATTGGCCAACGGCAATGCGGGCCTGTTTGCCGCCAGCTGGAATCCCGAGACCTATATTATCGAGCGAGGGACCGTCTGCATCGATATTGAACGGGAACCCGACCCGGACTGTCAGCGCCACTTGCTCCGAGAGGAGCTGACGCAGGTACTAGGGATGATGAATGATCTTGATCGCGATTCTGAGAGTATATTTTACCAGCCCTATACCTGCACAATAGAATATAGCCTACAAGACGTCAAGTTCATCACCCTATTTCTTTCTAATCGAGTGCGGGCCGGTATGTGTCAAGGAGAAGTGATGCGGGCGCTGTTTTAGCTATATACGATAGCGGCTATCCCCATGACAGGGATAGCCGCGAATGTGGAAGGTGAAATCTACGCCAGTAGAAAAAAGGCGATCGACGCGTCCTATTTCAACGCATAACTACCTACGGTCCAGTGAATCCCATCAGATCGAGCTTGGGAGGCGTGGGCATGAATATCGGTACCATAATCGGAGGTGTAAACCAGATTGTCCCCGATGCCAATGGAGACCCCCTGAATGGAGCCCCATACCTTGTCAGGATCGCGAGTGCCTTTGCTTAGCGTCCAATCTTTGGGCTGACCGACACTGTGGTTACCATAATAAGCGTCTGTGGTTCCATCGGCTTTCCTCAGCAGGATAACAAACTGGTTTCGAGACGGCGTATGGTCGATATCGACAAGATCCACATAGTCAGAACCGTCGTCTGCGGCCAGACGATAACTACCATTGATCCAGAAAACACCATCATTGCGCGCCGAAGCAGCATGCACATGAATTTGCCCATTAGACCGGCGACTCACATAGACGACATTGTCGCCATTTTGGCGTTCGCCAACCGCCAGGCCGAGCATTTCGCCCCAAGCTTTGTCCGGATCACGGGTCCCCTTGCTGCGTGTCCAGTCTTTGGGCTGTCCTACACTGTGGTTTCCATAGAATGCATCTGTCGTTCCGTCGGCTTTCTTCAACAAAATCACAAACTGGCTACGCGACGGGACGTAGTCTATGTCGATCAAATCGACGTAGTCAGATCCGTCTGCGGCAGCCAAGCGATAGCTACCATTGATCCAGAAAACACCATCATTGCGCGCCGAAGCAGCATGCACATGAA
>CAZLKP010000614.1:0-2053 GCA_964560095.1 uncultured Bacteroidia bacterium | reverse complement strand
CGCTGCAGAATCCGTACGAGCGTTTGCTCTGCGACCAGGGCGGCGCGATGGAGATAGACCTGCCAGTACATAAGCCGGCGGGCCACGATGAATTTCTCGATGGAATAAATGCCTTTGTCCTCAACGACCAATTGCTCATCCAGGACATTCAGCACTTTGGTGATTCGGTCAATCCCAACGATCCCTTCGGCTACACCGGTAAAAAAGCTGTCGCGAATCAGGTAATCGAGCCGGTCCATGTCCAGCTGCCCGGAAACCAACTGATGCAAAAACGGTCGGTGATAATCTCCGGAAAAAATGTCGATGGCCATGCTCAGATCTCCGTCCAGGCGATGGTTGAGGCTGTGCATGAGCGCGAGGCTCATGGTTTCATGGTGCAGCCCCCGAATGATGACACTTTCCAGTGCATGAGAAAAAGGGCCGTGGCCAATGTCGTGCAGAAGAATGGCAATCAGCGCAGATTCCATTTCCTGTTTCGAAATCTTGATTTTTTTTCGTTTCAACACCTCTAATGCCTGTCGCATCAGGTGCATGGCTCCCAGGGCATGGTTGAAGCGGGTGTGGACGGCCCCCGGATACACCAACGAGCTGAGCCCCAGTTGCTTAATTCGGCGAAGGCGCTGGAATTCAGGCGAATCGATCAGGGAGAGGATCGTTCCACGGGGTACTTCAATGAATCCGTGAACGGGATCGTTAATGATCTTGGAGAGCTTTCTCGATTTCTTCACAAAACAAAGCTAAGTCAAACATCCCCTTTCGCCAACGAATAACCCTTTTTCTCTGCTTTCGTCTATCTTTATATCACTTACTAAACACTAACCATCCTTCTATGTCAAATGCAAAGATTCTATGGGTCGATGATGAAGTCGATCTGCTGAAAGGCCACATGATGTTTCTCAAAGAAAAAAACTTCGATGTCGAAGCCGTCAGCAATGGGGTCGATGCTCTCGAAATGATCCAACAGACTAGTTTTGATGCGGTGTTTTTGGATGAGCAAATGCCGGGGATGGATGGCCTCACGGTTCTGGCAGAAATCCAGCAGATCCGGCCCAATATGCCTGTCGTAATGGTGACGAAGTCGGAGGAAGAGCACATCATGGAAAGCGCTCTCGGCGCGCGCATTTCTGACTACCTGATTAAGCCTGTCAAGCCAACGCAAATCCTACTGGCCCTCAAGAAGGTGCTGGAAAACAAAAAGCTGATCACCGCCAAGGTAAATTCCGATTACCAGCAAGACTTCCGGAATATAGCCATGCAGTTTTTTGAGGATAACGACTACAAAGACTGGGTGGATAT
The DNA here is from genome assembly GCA_964560095.1 of uncultured Bacteroidia bacterium. Lineage (GTDB taxonomy): Bacteria > Bacteroidota > Bacteroidia > J057 > J057 > JANQTF01. Next base: position 757 of record CAZLKP010000614.1, on the reverse strand, counting down.
TTACCGAAAGATCACCTTTTGGGATGGAAAGATGGAGGAGAATGAAGACAAAAGCATGGAGGAGGTTCTTTCCGCCCAGCTCTCCGAAGCCAACAATAATTTCGGTCGTTACATCTCGAGAAATTACCTCGACTGGGTAAACACTGAAGACATGGATGACAGGCCCATGTTGTCGCACGATTTGTTGCCCCACAAGGTGTTTCCCCACCTTGACGGTGACCATGAGAGTGTTTTTTTCCTGTTGGTCGATTGTCTGCGTTATGATCAGTGGAAGGCTTTCCAAGGCATTCTATCCGACATTTTCTACGTCCACCATGAGGAAGCTTATTATGGCATTCTTCCGACGGCTACCCAATATGCCCGAAATGCAATTTTTGCCGGCATGATGCCCCTTCAGATTGCTGATCGCTTTCCCAAGTACTGGAAAAACGATGAGGAAGATGGCGGGAAAAACATGCATGAGGCTGACTTCCTCAATGAACTGGTTGCCCGTAAGCGTCTCAATATCAAACACAGCTACAACAAAATCATTACCAATGAAAATGGAAAGCAGATTGCAGACAGCGTATTGAATCTTTTGCAGAATGACCTAAATGTCATTGTATTCAACTTCATCGACCTGCTATCGCATTCGCGCACAGAGATGAATTTGATAAAAGAACTGGCCCCCAATGAGGCAGCATACCGATCAATCTCACGCTCGTGGCTGGAATTCTCACCACTTCTCAGAATGCTGAAAACCCTTGCGAAGCGCAAC
>CAZLKP010000613.1:0-2055 GCA_964560095.1 uncultured Bacteroidia bacterium | reverse complement strand
AGGTGCAAGTGGAAAGTCGTGCCGGGCAGGGAAGCGCTTTTTGGATCAGTCTTCCCCTGAATGCCGGCGTGGCTGAGGGCGGGCTGGACAACTATGTGCCACGCCTCGACCCGCTGGCAGCTGCTGCTTCGTTGACGATGGCCCCCCCTTCGCCCGGAAAAAGCCCCGAAGCTGCTATTGGGGAGGAACGCATTCTCATTGTCGAGGACAACCACGATGTGCGCAGCTTCCTACAGCAGGAGCTGGCAGGCATGGGCTACGCGGTATTCGAGGCCGAGAATGGTCAGGTCGGCCTGGCGGTGGCCAGGGCCCAATTGCCCGACTTGATCATCTCGGATGTGATGATGCCGAAGATGGACGGATTTGAACTGGCCCAGGCCATTCGCGCAGATGCCAGTTGTAGCCACGTGCCCTTGATCCTGCTAACCGCCAAGGGATCGGAGGAAAGCCGCATCGCCGGGCTGGAAACCGGTGTCGACGATTATCTCACCAAGCCCTTCAACCGCCGGGAACTCCAGGCCCGCGTGGCAAACCTCATTGCCCAGCGCAAGCGGCTGCGGGAAACCTTTTCCGGGTCTTTGACCATCAGGCCCGAGGAGGTGAGCGTCGTACCCCTGGATCAGCAGTTCCTGAGAACGGTTACTGCGACCATTGAACAGCACCTTTCTGATGAGCAGTTTGGCATTGAGATGCTGGCTGATGCGGTAGGGTTCAGCGTCACCCACCTCAACCGCAAGCTCAAGGCCCTCATTGGCCAGACGGCCGGCAAGCTGATTCGATCCATGCGCCTGCAGCGCGCAGCGGATCTGCTGCGCCAGGGTGCCGGCAATGTTTCGGACATTGGCTATGAGTTGTGCTTCAGTGACTCGACCAATTTCGCCCGGGCCTTCAAGGCGCAATTTGGGATGAGCCCGAGTCAGTACCGGGAACAGGTGGGACTCAAAAAAGCCCCGGACTCCTGACCCTGGAAGAGGAGAGGGGTAGCGATCCCGAGAAGAAACCTCGCCCCTTGGTGGGCTGGATTGGTGGTGATCTTGGCGATCCCCTGCCTTATCACTGTTCGCAAGCCCTAGATATTCACCTGGAAAGCTTCTGGCCGCTGGCAAACGCCTGATGGTTCGTGGGGGCCAGGGGACTGGTCAGTCACAAACCGGTATCCGAGCACCTGGCTTCTCCGATCCCACCAACTTCGCCCTTTCCTTTAAGGCGTAGCTTGGGGTGAGCCCAAGTCAATATTGCGAGCAGGTGGCAACCGATTCGTAGGATCAACAGCCTCCCCCTTGCTTACCTGCTGAATGGCTACCATGATCGATACCCTCACGGGCGATCACGGGACATAGGATTTTCTCTACATTAACTACAACCCTGCCGAGGACCGTATTGAAGGAGTGACCGACTCCTTCTGCATCTACGTTATTGCCCCCATTACAGTCGCCACGACGCTGTTGTACACGGTGTCCTGGGCACTGTTTGGAAACCCTCCTTCGCATGTCACCGAGATTGTTACTGGGCTGGACAGCGGCACCTTCGTAGTGACCGTTATTGATGCACTGGGCTGTGCGGTTGCTGACAAGGTAACCGTGGTATTCGAGGTTACAACCGGCCTTTGGACCCAGGCCGGTATCAGCGATTGGAAGACCTTACAACCCGATCCAAGTTCTCCCAACTGCCGGGACCATGACAAGCAAATACCTGACCGTGTGGTAAGGGGTAGGCCACAAGGCCCTGGGCCATTTGCGACCAGGGCATTCTGATGCTGAGTATTAATCAAGAATCGTGGAACGAAGCATAAGAGATCTGCGGATTTTTTTAAAAAACAGAGGCATTTTATTGCAAAAAATCCAGAATCGGACTTTCTTTGCATCCCTGAGTTGAACGTTTGGTTCCTACACCTTCAAGCTCAGTTGGTTAGAGCGGCTGATCTGCCCAAGGCAGATAGGTCCCTGGAAAGATTAACCCCCATGAAGGAAAACAGAAACTTTGACATAATATTCCTCCTTAGCTCAGTTGGTTAGAGCGGCTGATCTGCCCAAGGCAGATAGGTCCCTGGAAAGA
>CAZLKP010000612.1:0-2055 GCA_964560095.1 uncultured Bacteroidia bacterium | reverse complement strand
CCGGCACCTGCCCTTGTAGCGTTTGTACGAGGCTGGGGTTGGGACGGTTAGTGATATTCTCTGCATTAACGGCAGAAACGGCTACGCTGGACTTCTCACGGGAGAGAGAGCGGTAACCTGTTACAACTACCTCCGACAACTCGGATGTAGCTTCGGTCATTGTGACGTTGATCGTGCGACGTCCGTTGATATCTTCTTCAACAGTTTCACGACCTACAAAAGAGAACATCAGGGACTCAGCATTGGCTGGTACCTGGAGAGAATATTCACCATCTCCGTCGGTAAACATTCCGATTGTGGTGCCTTTAACGACAACCGCGACCCCTTCAATGGGCTCACCACTTGCGGCATCTGATACAGTTCCAGATACTGTCGACTGCGCCAGTATTAGGGGCAGTGAGAATCCAAGAACTGCGAAAAACATGAGTAAACGTTTCATCTGAGAAAGCATTTGGTTTGACAATCATGCACACCCAAAAGAACGAGAACCATCAACCGGTGGCTGACTTGAGGTTCGGGCCCGTTCATCTGCACAATGAATGGTTAAACATTAACTTATTTCCATATGAAAAAAGGCTGTTCCAAGATGGGAAGGCCTTTCTGCATCTGGCATTTGAGTAAGGTAGTGTCTGGAAAAAATCTGAGGAAAATCCGAAACAAGTTCTTCACCGAACATCTTTGAGAAATTTTCCCATACTACCTACTATGAGTACAGGGGACAGCGATTCAAGCTCCAATGATAACAATCCTCTACTTGATTAGCAAGATTCTTTCATGCCTCCTTAACGCAGGATTCATACTTTAGGTAGCCTGACCCTGAAGAAAAATACTTGAATTTTTGAAGATAAGCTTGCTATTCCATCTGCAGATAATTCAGCAGCAAGACCAGATCCTCCGGTTTTCTGGGATTGATTCTAGCTGACCGAATATATGCTTCTACGTCTTCGTGTCTATTATTGAAAAAACGGATAAGTTTTCGTCTGGAAGATGGCAGTTTTTCCAGATACTCTCCATCATATAGATAAAAGGCATCTGAGAAAACAATCTTATCGGTGATGCTGCCTGCGTCCAAGGCAGGAACATAGTTTGCCTTTAATATTTCCCCTTCTTTCCGATGAAAGAGCGCATATTTTCCATCAGTAAACACCCTGGATAGTCCAGTGAATGCAGGGTTGGGAGGAAGGTCCAGGTAGCGAGTCAGATCTACAAAGATACCTGTATCTTGTCCTGCAACCAGCATCGCGTGGTGCACCTGCTCGTGTGGCAGGACCTTGACGTCCTGAACAGTTTGGATTTCAAAAGACTGGCTGTAGAGGTTGTATCGAAGGGGATACCCGGTGATTTGCTGAGAATCTTTCAGGATGATGCCGCCTTTTCTCCATTCTTCGAACCAGTATGAATCCACAACGGTTTCCCTTGGCCGTAGATCGAACACATTCAAAGCCTCTCCTGAGTAAAGTGGCCCACTCGCAATGGTAAGTTGTGGGTTATTTCGTTGTGCAGTTGCAGGGGAAAAAAGGCCCAGAAATGATGCAAATAAGAGGGGTTGGAGGAAGGACAATTTCATTATTCAGCGATTTTCTTTGTTCCATATTCATACTTGGAGGCAAAGATACTGAGCAAAAGTAGGGAGACGGAAGTTGTTTTTTTGAATATCCGTATAATCGTCTCTGTTTTTTCCCATTTTCCCCCAAAAAAAGAGGCCTCCCAAACCGGGAGACCTCACGATAAAACGAATACTGGGTGGTACAGACAGATTTACTTAAATGCCCAGACATCTGTATCCAGAAGGTCTGGTCCCTGACGTTCTACAGCGGCCTTCCAGGAATCGGCATTCAGCTGATTTTCTGAAGATGGGTAAGGCCAGCGACGCGGGATACCTCCTGAAGGATTCAAACCGCCGGCCCCATCAGGATTTGGCGTTAAATCCGGGTACCCGGTCCTGCGGTAGTTGGTCCAGGTTTGCTGAAACGCAACTCCGTAGTAAGAGAAGTATGCTTCGGTGATGATTTTCTCAAGCTTTTCTTCGGTTGAAGTCAGGCCAGCGAGAGAACC
>CAZLKP010000611.1:0-2059 GCA_964560095.1 uncultured Bacteroidia bacterium | reverse complement strand
GGAGCAACAAAGATAGAGGATTGCATCAGTACAATCCAATACTTGCCATTTTAAGTTTTCCACATTTTCTGTCTGCTGTGAAAGCGCTATTTTTTGTAGAAAAAGGCATTAGATATATGAGAAAGTCCCCGAACTCACAAAGTTCGGGGACATGTTTTTGCTGAAGAATTTCGAAAGGATTGATAATCAGTGCTCCAATACCAAGCGGGACTTAGGTTGTGCAGCTCCTAGCAGGGTGATTTTCTCCCGTCCCTCCTTCACATTGGCTGTCATGTTTCTGGTGTCAACCACGTGGCGGGCATGCTTCACAACAAAATCGGGATCAAATGCATCGTGATCCGTGACCATGATCACACAATTATAGGCAGCGAGAGTCTCTTCCGAGATATCCACATGATAATAAGTCCTGCCAGCTGTTTCATACACAGGTGCCCAGGGATCACTCACATCAATGTTGGTGATACCTTCTTCCAGCAGTCTATGAATAATTCCTTCGGTGGGAGAATGGCGCAGGTCCTTGACATTTTTCTTGAAGGATGCCCCGAGAATCAATACGCTTGCATCTGCCAAGGCTACGGGCTGACGGGCGATTTCCCGGAGCACCAGATGCACGACGTGGTATGGCATGCCTTCGTTCACATTAGCTGCCAGGGTAATGAATCGGGTTTCAAAGTCATATTCACGAGCCAGCCAGGAGAGATAATAAGGGTCAATGGGAATACAGTGACCACCGACGCCAGGGCCAGGCGTGAACTTCAAAAACCCAAAGGGCTTGGTACCGGCTGCCTCCACGACCTCCCAGACGTTGATTCCTCCCATTCGCTCACACAACATCGCCAGCTCATTCACCAAGGCGATATTCACACTCCGGAAAATATTTTCCAGGAGCTTTTCCATTTCTCCCACTTTGGGCCCAGAGACCATGTATACTTCATCGACAATTTGATTGTTGACAAACGAAGCGATGATGGTGCTGTTGGAATCAATGCCGCCGGTAACAATCGGGGTGTTAGCTGTGGTAAATACCTTATTTCCGGGATCTACGCGTTCGGGGGAAAAAGCCAGGAAAAAGTCTTTCGCTGCTTTGAGGCCGTGTGCTTCCAGTTTGGGCTGCAGATAATCTTCTGTGGTCCCCGGGAAGGTGGTTGATTTTAGGATCACCACAGATTCAGGTTGCAGAAATTCCCCCACCGATTCACCAGCAGATACGATATATGACAGATCAGGATCTTTCTGCGCATTGAAAGGAGTGGGCACAGCGATGAAGATAACATCTGCATCAGAGATAGCCTCAAACGATGTGGTAGCAGACAGCCTTCCGGCTTCCACCATTTCCTTCACCTGATCGTCATCCAGATCCTCTATGAAATTCTCTCCTCTGTTTAACATGTCCACCTTTCCCTGGCTCACGTCAATTCCAACCGTTCTGAATCCCTTCTTGGCGAACTCCAGCGCGAGTGGCATTCCGACGTATCCCATACCAACAATAGCGAAAACAGCCGATTGGTCATCGATTCTTTGACGGAGTGCTTGCCCTGAGCTGTCAAGTTCCTCGAGAGAGGTGTGGTCGAATCGTTTCATGAGGATCAGTTTTTGTTTGTGTTTGTTTTACCAAAAGTGAAACTATCTCACCAGAAAATTGCTACGAATTGGTTAAAAATTTAACACTCAACATGGTCACATCATCGGGAACATCCGCCTGCCCGGCGAATATTTTCATGTCCTGCTGAAGGTGCCTGACAATCTCCCGCGAGCTGTCGCCGATGCACGACATCAGTCGAGAAATGAGGCGCTTGTCCCCATACATTTCTCCCTGTTCGTTGCCTTGCTCCACCAGGCCATCGGTGAACATAAAGAGAAGATCATCCTGCCCGAAAGTGAAATTTCCTTCTTCGGGCGTGACATCGGGCATAATCCCCAAAGGGATGGAGCCTACATCCAGACGCTTTACATTCCCTTTCCGGATGAACACCGGGAAATTATGGCCGGCATTGACAAAGGTGTAGCTATTCAACTGGGTATCAAGTCTGGCCAGGAACAGGGTAACAAACTTGTCTCC
>CAZLKP010000610.1:0-2083 GCA_964560095.1 uncultured Bacteroidia bacterium | reverse complement strand
GCCACCGCTACCCTACAGAAACGACCTACCTCTCAATCATCCATCCGCTGGATCGTTTGGAACAACCCTGCTGATCCTGCGGGATATGTGGATTGGCAATCCTTTCAGCAGCTTGAAACAGGAATCCATCAGGCCCTGGCAGACGCCTCAGTGACGTCTGTCGTGATTTATTCTCCCAGCAGACATTTTTCTCCGGGCTGGAAACCAGAAGCCTGGCTTCAACCTGACACACAAGATCTGCTGGGATTGGTGGAACACTATCAGAAATTGCTTCTGACCATTGAGCATGCATCCAAACCGATTGTGGCAGCCGTCCACGGCAAGTGCATGGGTCCGGGCATGGAACTGATCCTGGCCTGTCACCGGGTGGTGGCTAGCCTCCACGGCAGTACCCTCTTCGGTCTGGAAGAAAGAAACCTTGGCCTTATCCCCGCCCTAGGAGCCACGACCAGGCTTCCGGGTCTTCTGGGCTTACAAACAGCGCTACATCTGCTCTTGTCTGGAAAGCATTACAATCATAAGGAAGCGTTGCGGCTGGGCCTGATTCATCACACGGTCGTACAAGACCAGCTGTTGGCCGCTGCCGCGACCCTCGCAAAATCTCTAACTGGAAAGCGAAAGCTCAGGCGAAAGTCACGCCAGGACTGGCTTCAGCGAAATGTAGAAAAGCTGTGGGTAGGTCGCAGGATGATTCTCAATCAAACTTCGGAGCGCATTCAGGATGTGACTCACCCCTCTTTTGTGGCACCATCCCTGATCCTCAACGCAACTGACATGGCCTGGAAGCGCGGAACCCGTGAGGGATTGGCCTATGTGCTGAACGCCCTGGCAGAGGCGGTCCAAAACAAAGGCACGCATTCTCTTCTTCAGCTCCGTAGCCTCGCACTCAGCAGGCAAGAGGAAGTTTTGTCATTGCCGGAACATCAGTTTGTGCGGCGGGCAACAATCCTGGGAGGTGGGCGAATGGGAATGGGACTAATCAAACTGTTCCGGAAGTTTGATATGGATACCCACTTGGTGGAGCGTAGCAAAGATCGAATTCAGGTACTAAGCCATTGGATTCAGCCTTATGGCGCCAGATTGTTTGATGCTGATACGTATGTTCCGCATCAGGCAGCAGAATTCATCATTGAAGCGGTGGATGAAAATGCAAAGCGAAAGCAAGAGGTATTATCGCACGCAGAAAAATATCTGGAACCTCAAGGATTTCTGGCCACCAATACTTCCACCCTCTCTATTACAGATCTCGCCACGACCCTCAATCAGCCCGAGCGCCTCGTGGGTATGCACTTTTTTATGCCTCCGGGAGCCATGCCTCTGGTCGAGATTGTCCCTGGCACATACACATCCGCCAGAACCCTAGAACAAGCCAAAATGCTTGCCGGCCAACTCGGAAAGGTTTATATCCAAACAAGCGATACACCGGGCTTTTTTTGTTCAAGGGTGATGGGAGCCTATCTGCATGAAGCTCTGGTTATGCTGGAGGAGGGGGTACATGTCTCCAAGATTGATTATGTGATCCGGCAATTTGGGTTTAGCATGGGGCCCTTCCGATTTATGGACATGGCAGGCCTGGACCTGATTCAGAAAGTCATTGAAGGGCCATTGGCTATGCAATTAAAGAGATTCGGCGACCACAACACACAAGGTATCAAACGGATGGTCCAGCAGGGGCTGCTCGGACAGAAATCCGGTAAGGGATTCTATCTGCACAAAAAGGCTCAACTGACCGAAAATCCCGATGTGCCTCTTTCGTTCGGGTCGCCAACCAAAACAAGAATGTCCACCGTTCGCATCCAACACCGGATGGTGCTGGCTCTGGCAAATGAAGCCATTCGCTGCCTGGAAGAGGGCGTCATCGCCAAACCGGAAGATGGTGACCTGGGAGCTGTTTATGGACTTGGTTTCCCTGCTTTCCTCGGAGGTCCGTTTCGTTTTGTCGATGAATTGGGACCAGGGAAGATGGTTCATATGCTCGAAGAACTCATGGAAGATCAGGGTCCCAGATTTACTCCTTCCCAATTTTTGAGAGAAAAAGTGGACCTTCAACTAAACTTTTACGGAGAAAAATCTCTATAATTGA
>CAZLKP010000609.1:0-2095 GCA_964560095.1 uncultured Bacteroidia bacterium | reverse complement strand
GGGTGTCAGTGCGGGCCCGAACGCCCGATAATCATCCCGGGCGAAGGGCCATTGCGGTAGCCAATAGTCCTGGCCCGCTTACCTGCATCCAGGGTCCGGACCTTCGGGTCAATGCTATTCCTTCCCTCGGAGGTGGGGTGATTCCTTCCTGTGCAGATACTGTCCGGATTTCCCTGGAGGTGGTCAACAATGGCATCGTTCCTCAATCCAACTTCACAATCGGATACCAATTCCCCAGCCAGGCCATGGTGACGGCAACGATCGCGGACACCTTGCAGCCTAACGAAATTCTCACTTATGCATTTGACGGAGGCTACGCGCCTCAATTTGGAGTTGGACAGACAGTGCTTGTCAAAGGGTTTGTCGGTGCCTCCGGGACAGACGTTCAGCCCTCCAACGACACCTTGTATCAGGATATCTCATTTACCGCCAGCCAGCTGATCAACCCGCCTTTTACAGAAGCGTTCGAATCCTTTGGTCTGTGCAACACATCCAGCAACTGTGGCAACACGACCTGCCTACTGGGTGGAGGCTGGATCAATGAGCAAAACTTCTTTGTGGATGACATCGACTGGCGGGTGAATTCAGGAAGCACCGTATCCAACAATACGGGGCCTTCGATTGACCATAATCCAGGGACTTTTAATGGAAAATATGTGTATCTCGAAGCCTCTAACGGCTGTGAAGAACAGGAAGCAATCCTGACAAGCCCCTGTGTATTCCTTGGTCTGGTCGAGCAACCAGTGATCTCCATTTGGTATCACATGTATGGCAGCAACATGGGAGAGCTTCACGTCGATATGTTTGACGGAGAAGTCTGGCGGCCCAATATAGCTGTGGTCAGCGGAGACCAGGGAAATGAATGGAAGCAATTGCTGGTCAAGGTCGAGGATCTGAAAGGCGACTTTTTCAGCTTCCGGATTCGCGGTATTACGGGCGGTGGATTCACCAGTGATATGGCCATCGACGACATTTCCGTCTTTGACGGTGCTCAGCCTCCTGTAGCTGGTTTTGATGTCACCAGATCAGAAGTGTGCCCCGGTGATGAGGTGACGCTGATTGACCTGAGTGAATTCGCCCCAGACACCTACACCTGGTCGGTTTCTCCAAATACTGTTTCCTACCTCAACGGATCCTCCAGCGGTTCTTCCGCTCCGCAAATCGCTTTCAATGCCCCGGGGGAATATGACGTTACCCTCAACGTAGAAAATGCCTACGGCGCAGACTCGCTCACCCAAACCGTGTTGGTAACCGCCTCAAATGGCCGGGTCCTTCCCGTCTCAGAAGACTTTGAAACGTTCTTATTCCCTCCCGCCGGCTGGAACGTGGACAACCCTGATGAATCGTTTACCTGGGAAGCAGCCAGTGTCATCGGATCGGGTGGCAGTAATACCGCCGTCGCGAGGGTCAACAACTACCAATATTCTGCGACCGGAGAAGAAGATTTGCTCCACACATTCAACCTCGACTTGCGCACAGCAATCCAGCCCGAACTATCATTTGACCTGTCTTACTCCAACCGTAGTGGAGGATATTATGACGAGTTCAGCGTATATATCTCCGATAATTGTGGGCAAAGCTTTTTATATCCGGTATACCAAAAGGCACAGGCAGACCTACAGACGACCCTTCCGGTCTTTGGGATTTACCTGCCCAACAGTTCTACCCAATGGCGTCGCGACACGATCAACCTGTCGCAGTTTGTCGGCCAAACCATCTCCATTGGGTTTGTCAATCTCACTGGCAATGGCAACATTTTCTATCTCGACAACATCGAGATCAACGATGCCGTAACCGTCGCTCCTGTCGCCCATCCTATCACTGCCGTACAAGAGGTCTGCGTGGGAGAATCTTTCACGCTTTCGGATACCTCTGCAGGCAATAACCTGGTGTACAACTGGGATCTCGACTCAGACGCCACGCCCTCCAGCCGCACGTTTGACGGGAGCTTTGATGCCAGTTTCTCCACACCCGGACTAAAAACAGTCGTGCTGACAGTGAGCAATCCGGCTGGCAGCAGTTCAGATACCGTGCAGGTGCTGGTGAAACCATTGACCGAAGCAGCCTTCGGCTTTGCTCTGGATGGAGGCTTCCA
>CAZLKP010000608.1:0-2097 GCA_964560095.1 uncultured Bacteroidia bacterium | reverse complement strand
GTCGCCCCAGCTCATCATGACAACCCTGGGTACATCATGGAGCTGTCCAATGGTCGCCGCGTAGCCTGCGCCTTCTTCATGCCCGGCGATCCTGATTCTGGACCATGCGATGGTGCTGTCGCCGGTCCAAAACTGATCCCAGCCATTCCCGGGGAAAATCTCATCAAGGTATTGAATGGCTTCAATCAGGCGATGTTCCAGGCTGTTGACCCGGTCAACAGCAAGATCGGGGCTCAGATCTTCACCGGTAAGCATTTCGCGTCGGTAATTGAGGAAGCAGTCAGGGTCTGAACTATTGCCGCAGGCGAGCTGAGCCTCGAAATCGGGCTCATCCACGTATCGCAATCCCAGTGCATGGTAGCCGAGCTTTCCGGCTTGAATCAGAAATTCGTCATAGAAGGAGGGCTGGTAGCCTCTGCCCGGCAGCAGAAGGACCAGTTCGTCATACAAATAGGTGGGTTCCAGGTGGGCGTAGCAGGGGCCTTTGAACTCAGCGATGTTGGGATCGGCGAGATCCAGAGAAAAGGTGAAGGTGTTCTGGGCGAAAGAAGGGCTTCCTGCAAGGGCCAGGAAGAACATTGCAAGTTGTTTCATACGTTCTCTGTCGTGAGTGATGCGGAGTAAAGCTTAATAACTACATGATCCTAAAGCTACCTATTCTCATGAAATTTGATAGGTCAATGTCTATCGATTTGCGATTTTTCATTTGTCGTGATCCTGGTATCGAAAATTTTCCGTGAAGGAGAAATTATTTCTTACGTCAAAAAGAATTATCTTTCCCCACCATTTTTAATCACAATAGCAAATAACGCCTTATGAATGTTCTATCAACCAAACTGATTCCTGCTTTTCTGCTGGTATCTATGGCTTTTTTGCCTTCCTGCAGTCCGGAAATCGTCCTCGCCAAAAGTCTTCTAGGAGATTGGGAAGTATCCTCCTACACCGTTGACGGCGAGGAATGGATGAGTGTTTTTATTTCCACATTTGATATGGAATTCGAAGAGTATGACGGAGATGAAGGTGATTTTGATTTTACCATTGTGTATTCTTCGGGAGAGACCGAGTCTTTCACCGGGGAGTATTCCCTCAACTCTGATGCAGATGAAATTGATTTGTCCTATTCCGATGGTACCACGGAAATGTGGGATATCACGCTGGAAGGAGACGAACTAGAGCTGGATGCCAATGTTGACGGCTTTCGTGTGATCATCACTGCTGATCGCGACTGATCGTCTGATCATTCAATGAATCAGGGGATGTCTCAACAGTTATTTTTAACCGCCAAATTGCTATGCAAAACAGGCAAGGTCCGCTGTAGGATTCCTTTTTTGTGTCCTTTGCGCCTTCTTTCCGACTTTGCGGTTAATGATCTGGCTTTTGAGACAGCCTCTTTGGGTTATCCAAACAGTGTATCGAAAATCGCTCCCAGGCCCCAATTGCCAATCGGAAAGTAGCTGGCAAAAAAGAGCGTCATCCCAAAGCGTGAAATTCCTTTTGCCAAACAACTTGTCAAGGATATTATCTTCCTAGGCGAGGGAAGACTTGATGCTGTCGCCGCCAAATTCCAGGATCCCCATAAAAAACAGCCCATACACATACTGCTCATACCACATCAGGTCTTTGAGCAACAGGGAAACGGGGATCGTGTAGAGAATATAGCAGGTAATGACCTGCCACCAGTGTTTGAACTGGGCAATTTTGGTGCAGATCCCAAAGTTGTGCATGGCATTCCCCACAGCAGAAAGACAATCACATAAATGGCCAGGAGGCAAAGGTCTGTATGGGAGGAGAGAAAGGAGGAGATCTTTTATATGGAGAGGTTCGTTGGAGATGTAAAGATATAGCGGCTCGCCGAAAACCAAGTGCGAGGACATCTGCCTTGATTCAATACCGCCCCCCAAAAAAAAGAGGGATGTCGGGTGACATCCCTCAAAAATCATCAGTAGATCAGGCCATTACCATTATTTTATCATGATTTTTTGAGCAACTGTTCCCTGGGTCTGTGAGCGGAAGTTCAAAATGTACAGCCCACTCGCAATCTCAGGCACGTATGCTTTTTTCTGATCCTTCGCGAATCTCATGACCTCTTGACCCTGA
>CAZLKP010000607.1:0-2104 GCA_964560095.1 uncultured Bacteroidia bacterium | reverse complement strand
CGCTCCTGCTGGCGGAGCTGCTCCTCCTGCCGGCGCAACCCACGCTCCTGCTCGTGCAGTTCCTCCTCCAGGCGGCGTTCTTCCACTTCCATTTCGCGCTGCATTTGCTCGGTCATGCCCTCCATTTCCTCGGCCATTTGCTCGCCGTAGCGCGCCATGTCTTCCTGCCAGCGCTGCATCTCCGGCGAATCCGCCCATTGTTTGCCCCATTCTTCCATTTGTTCTCCCCACGCTTCCATGCGGGCTTCCCATTCTGGGGGGAACTGCTGCTCCATCTGCTGTTCGAAACGCTGGGCCCAGACTTCCATGGCGTCTTCATAATCTTCCCTGGACTCATCGGTCCACTCAGCTGGAGGCTGAGGCATGCCTTCCATCCCGGGAAATTCGGGCATCTCTGGCATCTCTGGCATTTCTGGCATCTCGGGCATTTCGGGCATCTCGGGCATTTCTGGCATTTCGGGCGCTTCAGGTATGAAGGGCATAGCCGGAATCGGTGGGGGCGGCGGCGGAGAGTCCACACAAACTTCCAACGCATGCCCGTACAGGTACTCCATTCCGGCCCTTGTTTGGAAGGTGTTGCTATCCTCAGACTGAGGGATCCTCATTCCAGCTGCGATATAGTCGCGACCTGGATCAAACTGGGGCATCAGGGATTCGCCGTTGGGTCCCACAGTGATCGGCCCCAGCAACATGCGCTCACTGGCGTTGTCGGCGGTCACGGTAGATGGAGAAACCCAGCCTGCGATCAGGAAGGCTGAGATGGCCAGGCCCACAGGCAAAAAGCGGGGCCAAGTGTAGGAGGAGGTGGGATTAGGCATCATGATTCGTTGAATTCGTTGAAATAAAGGACCTTCATGTCCCTGCATCGCCAGGGCTGCCGCCGGTACCGATCCGCGGCGGGCTTCCAGTTCAGCCAGGGTTTTGGCATACATCAGAGAATCGCCACACAGATGAACGGCCATGTCGTCACAACATAGCTCGCGATCCTGTTTCATGCGCTCTGCGATCCACCAGTATGCCGGGTGGTAAAACCAGAGGGATTCACAGAAGGCCAGGCATACATTCACCACATCATCCCATCTCCGGAGGTGGGCCAATTCATGGGCGAGGATAGCTTCGATTTGTCGGGGATCCATACCGCTGATCAATCCCATCGGCAGCAGAATGGCCGGTTTCAGGGCCCCTACTAGCATGGGTGATTGGATGTTGCGGCTTTCGAAAAGATCTACCTGTCTTGTGAGCCCAAGTGCATGGGCCATGGTTTTCAGTTGTTGCTGCAGACGCTCGTTGGCAGGCCATGAATAGCGCTTTCTGATGCGATGCAGGTACCACTGTCCGCCCATCCAGCGCATGGCCACAACCACACATCCCACACACCAGGCCATTCCGATCCAGTTGGTATGCGCTTCGAAGAAGTGGAGGATGGACTCCCACCAGGCAGTTTTGACAGGCAACAGCATCCAGGCTGTGTGTGTCAATCCCCGCGTGGCAACTGCCTGGCCTGTACTGGCCTCCGGCCACATCCAGATGAATGTGCCGATAGTCATGGCGATCCAGGCCGCAAGCGTAGTCAGGGAAGCGAGATAGCGAAGCTGAGGGCTTTTCTTTCTATGGAAAGCCAGAAACAACGCCAGCAGAGCCACCAGCACCATTCCCTGCCAGAGAGAATGGACCACGGTCCAGCCAAGAGCTGCAAATACGGATTGATAAAATGGCATAGTTTGTTATTTTTCGGTGAGTGGTTGTGTTGATGCTGGTCGTATTCTCATTCTGTTTTCTGCACTTTTTCACCCCCCAACCCCCCTCTCCATCCCACATGCCAGTCGCACAGGGGGGATTAGACTTCTGCACTCTTCACTCTGCACTCCCTACTCTTCCATCTCATCCAGAAATTTCCGGATGGCGTCCAGTTCTTCGGCGGAGGTTTTGCGATGGCCGAGGGCCTGAAGGACGAGCTTCATGGCAGAGCCGGAGAAAGCCGTATCAATGAGCTTATCAAGAAGTCCGTTTTGGGTTTCCTTCTCGTCGATCCTGGAAGTATAAACGTGAGTTTTCCCTTCCTTCCGTCTAGCCAGCAACCCCTTTTGGTGCATGATCTGCATCA
>CAZLKP010000606.1:0-2104 GCA_964560095.1 uncultured Bacteroidia bacterium | reverse complement strand
TTCTGGTCACTTAAATACAATGACAGCCAATATCAATGATGGCTCCACCACCCGAGATAGAGGAATCCCAGAACCAATCGCTGTGGGGCCCGGGATGCGCTTCTCTGGACCGTGCCCATAGCACTTGTCCAATTGCTCCTTTCCGGATGCTCTCAAGCGCTTTGAGGGTTTTGGGCGTGTAGGCCAGATCTTCGAGATACCCGTGAAATACACCTGCTCCTTCTACAGCATGGAGGATCTCCAGCGCTTCTTTGCCATTCATAGCCAGAGGTTTGGTGCAAAGGATACCCTTTCCGGCTGAAGCTGCCGCCAAAATCACTTCTTTATGAAGATTGTTGGGAAGCCCTACCACTACGAGATTTACTTCCGGATGCGAAACCGCTTTCTTCCAATCGGTAACTGGGTGGGGAATGTTCCATTCTTCTGCAAAGGATTGGGCATTTTCCTGCTTCCGGGAATACACCACGGTCACCTTATCGGCAGAACGGCTCTGCTGGATAGCCTGGGTATAAAACCGACCGATGAGCCCAGTTCCCAGTACGGCAATTCTATGCATGATTATTCTGTTGGATATGGTAAGCTTGGATGGAGTCAGAAAGATGACCAATTTCATCCTAATCACTATGCTGTCGCACCCCAACAAAAGGGACAAGGATCATGCAAAGGCGGTAATTTAGTCGTCTGATCAGGTGAATGAGCAAATGTGCCATTCAGGGAAAAGCGAAGCCCGGTAAGTGAAAACAGCCGGGCAATTTTTTATCTTGACAGGTCTACTAATAGAAATACTGCAAAAAAACCTACCTGAATCAGATAAAACGGATAGGCGATCGAATTTTTGGGTGGATCATCAAGACTCTGGAAACCCGCCTGCATCAGGGCGGCAGTCAAAAACCAGGCAATGAAGTTTTGGACCGGAATCTGATTCCCTTCCCAAGTCCAGAAATCAAAACGGATCGCCATCGGTTCGATCAGGAGATCCAGGATGACCATGAGAAAAGCCGAAAAGAGGACCCGTACCCACCATTTCTGAAAGGCCTGCCGGGCGATGATACCCGTACTGTACACCAGCAGGAGCCAGTTGAGCCCAATCAAAGGAGGAACACCTGCAATCTTGGGACCCAAGGCAGTGCCATATTGATAACTCCCGAAAATGATCCCGGTTTTGACGCCCACCAATTCTACCAGATAGCCTGCCCAGAAAATAACAAACGCCACAATTCCAACATTCAGCGTCCAAGGACGATGAAACCAGGCCAGGATAATTCCCGACAGGATAAGATTCCCAGGGACAAGCTGAATAAATAGATCTCTGGCAGACTCCAGATGCAGGCCAATGAGCCCAACCTGATGAATGATGACCAAAACGATAACGGCGAGCGTAACACCACGCTGTGTCTTCTCCATATGATTCTCCCGGTGAAAATGAGGCTTAACTGCTTGGGGTTCAATGTACGGCATTATGGTTATTTCAGCAGATCAAAGGCAAATTTCTTGTAAATAATCGCTTTTCCAAACATGGAAGAAAGGGCTTTGTTTTACCCTTGGTTTTCAGGCCTTCTGCCTTGTATGTTTGCCATATGAAATCGCTGTGGTTCGTATTGTCCATGGTCTTGGGACTCTTATTGTTTGCTTCCTGCGACAGACCAGTTAACCCGGGCGAAGAGGGAATTCTCACCTTTTCGAGAGACACGGTCGCGTTTGATACGGTGTTTACCACCTTCCTCACGCCCTCTGAGCGGCTGATTGTGTTTAACGAAACCGGAAGAACCCTGCAAATCGATCGCGTGTGGCTCGAATCGGGAGATGATTCTGAATTCAAGATGATCGTAGATGGCATCCAGGCCGACGATGTACAGAATTTGACCATACGCTCAGCTGATAGCTTGCATCTGTTCATCAACCTGAAATCAAAAGAGCGCGACGATTTGGCAACGGATGCCATCCTGTTTGAGATCAACGGGGAGGTACAGCGTGTGCCCGTAGAGGCCTTTATCCTGGATGCTTATTTTTTGCGGGCAAGGATACAGCAGGAAGGTGATTTTCTAAACATCGAAGGCTTCATTTTCCGGCAGGATACCACGCTGACCTCCGAGAAACCCATCAT
>CAZLKP010000605.1:0-2111 GCA_964560095.1 uncultured Bacteroidia bacterium | reverse complement strand
CGGAAAAAGTTGTCCGAATCGGTTGTTTGACAAAACGGTTCACGGTTTGAAGTTCCCTGAAATAGATTTTTTACAAAATAACCCATGCCAGCCTCCCATTAAAACACAACAATTATGATTATATACCATAATCCGCGCTGCCGCAAATCACGCGAGACCCTGCAGCGCATCGAAGCGGCGGGGGTCGAACCCACCATTGTACGCTACTTGGAGACGCCTCCGGATACTGATACCCTGAAGGATATTTTGCGTAAGCTGAATATACCTGCAGCTGATCTTGTCCGTAAAGGAGAAGCCATTTTCAAGGAGCAGTACAAAGGCAAATCACTGAACGAAATGGAATGGATTGAGGCCATGGTAGCCAACCCCAAATTGATGGAACGCCCCATCGTGATCGAAGGAGAACGGGCCATCATCGGGCGACCACCCGAAAATGTGGATGCACTGGTGGATCATTAGTGGACCTGCAGCATCTCCACGTGTCGCTGCGAACCGGATTGAATTACTACCCAGTACAAGCCTTTTGGCAGATGGGCAACACGCAGCTCCCGGGTGTAAATCCCGGAGACTGGCCAGGCGAAGGGCAGCGGTGGTTGCACCACCTGACCCAGGGTATTGAAAATGGAGATTTGTCCCGAATCCTCTTTCCTGGATGGAGGGTTCTCCACGGTCAGGGTGATTTGACTGGATGCCGGATTCGGGAAAAGTTTCACCACCAGTTCGGATGCTGGTCCTGAACGTTCCCTGGTTTTTGTACGAATGATGTTTCGGGCGCCGGTTTGGGGTTCGGAGTCAGCTATACATCCTCCGGGACGAGCGACAAGCTGTACGCCAGGCATGGTTTTAAAGCCCGGACGAAAGTGGATCACCGGAGCCTCGAAAATGACCGGACCGTTCTGATTGACCACCACATTGCTTTCCAGGTAACTGGAAGCTTGCAGGGTATCCTGTAAGCTAAAGGCGCTGTGCACCAGCGTATCAGGACACGGAATGGCTTCCACACAAAAACTGGTCGAACTGATGGCTCCAAAATCAGAGCCACTGGCGATTACGTTATTTTGGGCGTCCGTCAACGTAAAGGAACCCGTTCCGAAGTTGCAGCAAATCCCATCACCGTACAGATCAGTCATGCGAAACAGGTAGCTACCGCCGGGAAGATCAAAGGTATCGCGTATGGTCGTATTGCGTAAGGCATTACCATAATTCGGACTGCTGATGATGGTTTGGTTGTTGGCGTCCAGAACATCCCATTCTACCTCAGCCGGATATTCATCAAACGTTAATTCCAGGGCCAGGGGGCCTTCGATACAAGGACAAGGTGCACAGGTTGTCCCTCCACAATCCACTCCGGTTTCATCCCCATTTTGCAGGCCATCACCACAAGTAGCCACAATGGGGCCACAAGCTTCAGAGAACCGAAGATCGTACCGGGCCGCACCAAAAGCGAAGAGTGCCCGGCCTCTTTCTTTCTGACCGTGGGTAAACAGGTTCATGCACACATCGTCCGAGTAGTCCATATAATTCTGAAACATGTCGGGGACGTCGTCATTACCAATCACACAGGAATTCTGATCGGGGAACTGACAAGGCGAACCTGTATTATTCGAGGCTCTGGCTACGGGCGTATCCGCAACAAAATCATCGGAGTTGCATCCTCCGTTCCCCCATATGTGGCGCAGGTTGAGGTAATGACCGACCTCGTGGGTGCCCGTGCGTCCCTTGCCATAGGGGGCTTTGGCCGTGCCCATGTCCCCAAAAGCTTCGTAATCCACGACAACGCCATCCGTTGCTTCGGGACCACCGGGAAACTGAGCGTATCCCAGTACACCTCCATCCAGGTTACAAACCCAAAAATTCAGGTAACTGGATGGATCCCAGGCATCCATGCCACCGGATACAGCAAACTTGACATCATCAGCGGATGAACTGAAACTGGTTTTGGTGGTTTCCGTTCGCGTTATACCCGTAGTGGGGTTGCCCTCGGGGTCAAAAGTGGCCAGACAGAAATTCAATCTAAAATCGGTTGCTAAATGCTTGAAGATTTGGGGTGTCCCGGCGGTATCGGGATTGAGCCGCATAAAATCTTCGTTCAAGATCCGAAGCTGGCTCAG
>CAZLKP010000604.1:0-2111 GCA_964560095.1 uncultured Bacteroidia bacterium | reverse complement strand
CTCGTATGAACCAGGGACATCATACCGAAGAATATTTTCCTCCCTGACCTGATTGTTCTGAAGAATTTGCACCGCACCACGAAACAGGGCCTCTGTGACCTCCTGATTCCACTTGCTAACAACAATCACAACGCGGTCACCCTGGTGACTCTGACCACCAGTGTATGAAATCCCGGAAAGATCGTGAGCTTCAATCATGGGGAAACGCGTCCGATATATTTGTCAATGCTATTAGCCTCTGTGCTTTGGGTAAAATCATCTCGGATCGTCTCGTACACATCAAGGGCTTTAGAAGGCTCACCGGCCAATTCATAGCAACGGCCTGCTTCCATCAGCAGAAGAGGCGTCGTTTGGTCGTTTTCCTCGGGAGTGTAAGCAGCCTGCTCAAACAACTTAGCCGCTTTTGCAAAATCTTCTTGGCGCTCGTAGGCAAATGCAAGCGCAACATCGCGGGCCATTGCCAGGGAGGTTCCTCCCGCCCCCACCTTTTCCAGGTAATCAATGGCCATAGCATCATCCAGGGAGTCGTTCTTCAGGTAGGCAACGCCCAGATAATAATTTGCCTGATCCTCTGCCTTGGTCCCGCTAAAATCAGCTGCCACGTCTTCGAGCCCCAGGAAGGTGCCATCACCCCTGATGGCAAGATTCATGGAATCTGCCTCGAACTTCTCCACAGCCTTAAACATGACCCCATTGGCTTCGGCATTTGTCTGGCCCTTCAAATAATTCCATCCCACAAAGCCCAGGATGACAGCAACGACCACGGCCCCACCTGCGATGATGGGTGTGCGATACGCTTCAAATAGCGAGAGTTCCTCCTCTTCGCCGTCGAGTTCTTCAATCTCGATATCCTGATCTTTCAATTCAGGATCCTGAACTTTACCTGCCATAAGTGATGATCGTTTTATTAATCGGGATTGCAAAAAAAGGAAAACAACCGCTAATCTACAACTCCTAACAAACGATTATAAGATTTCCTCACACCATCCAACTGTCTGAGAAATAGGAAAATAGAAAACGGTTACTGGATTCTTCCAGCAACTGTGAGATGGAAGGCAGGATCAAAGATCCTAGCCACTACGTTGCCACTTTCAACAAAGGAGGTCCCAGTCCTATACGCAACCAGAAAATATTAAGAACAAGCACAGTCAGGGGACAGACGTTGGGGTATTATGGCAAGCAGCATACCATCTATTCTCCGAAAAGGATTTACTGTCGCAGTAACGGGTGAAACCCTGGGAAAATAGGATATTCATACAAAAAGAGAGGCTACTCGCGCAGCCTCTCTTTTTGTATCTCTGAACATGCATCCTTACTCGCGGACAATCCGCTTGTAGGCTGTTTGTTCTCCATCACTGATCATCACTGTGTACACACCCTCAGCCTCTCCGCGCAGATCAACTCGATAGTTGAATCCTCCAAAGACATCTCTGTGCACTTCCTGGAAGACCACACGTCCGCGTGAATCTGTCACCTCAATGGTGAGTTCATCAGCTGTGAAGTCGTCGGCTGTCACAAAGAATTCTCCCTTTGTTGGGTTTGGATAGAGACGAATGGTTCTGCCAAAGGCTTCATCATCCAGGTCCACATTATCGATCCGCTGAACCAAGGTATCCGCCCCACAGTCATTTTCAACAATCAGGGTGACTTCATAGGCTCCCTGGAACTGGTAGGTGTAGCTTGGATTCGGATCGTTGGAGGTGCCGAAGCCATCTCCAAAGTCCCAACTGTAGCTATTCGCTCCGGAAGACATGTCGGTGAAATCATAGGTAAACCCACTATTGGTCCACATGAAGTCGGAGAATGGCTTGGTCTCAACGGTTACATCAACGGTATCCGAAGATTCACACCCCGACCCATCAATGACGTCGACTGAGAAAGTTCCTGTCGAATTGACCGTTATGGTCTGGGTTGTTTCACCTGTTGACCAAGTGAAGGTGGCTCCCGGATTTCCTGCATCCAGAACAATCTGATCACAGGCTACGGAATCCGGCCCCAGATCCACAATAGGTGGCACACCAGCGGAAATCACAACCTCATCAGATGCATCACACAGCGCAGCATTGGTTACAACCACCGTAATGGTGTCGCTTCCAATTGAAGGCGGTGTC
>CAZLKP010000603.1:0-2130 GCA_964560095.1 uncultured Bacteroidia bacterium | reverse complement strand
AGTGTTTTCAAAAACAGGCTGACCTTTCCCTGCCGAGAGATGGGCCGGGTCGTCAACTTTATCGCCAGGAGCACGAGTAAAACCTGGCCCTGTTACACAAAGGATCCAACAAGAACGCTAAAAAGATCAGACTTCCCCTATGCGAAATACAAAAAACTACCTCAGCATTCAAAGGAGAAACCATACATCTCCAAAAGCATACAATCCCCCTTTTTCGGAATAGAAGAGATTCGGCGGAAAAAGAACATCGTCATTGTTGAGGGCGTTCCGGATGTCGTACTTATGCGAACGTTTTTCCAGAAAATACAAGAAGCAGGGATCAAGGAAGCTTCACAGTGGGGTGTGGGAAGTTTCCTTTCCAACCAGATAGGCCAGGAGCACATCTCAAAATTGATCCAGGCCACAAAACATCAAGACACACTGCTTTTTCTATGTGATAACGAAAAATCCGGTAGGGGACGTCTGGGGGCTCTCAACGCGGCCCAGAAGCTGCTGACGGAGAACGTTTCGATGCTCATCGGAGAATTGCCGTTGGGTGAACAATCAAAATTAGATCCGGCTTTATGGGTCAGGGATCAATGGGAACTGATTGAAAACAACCCTCAAGAAGCCTGGGAAGGATTCTCGACGATTGTTCAACAAGCCCACAATATCATCGATATCACCGTAGAAAAGGCTGAAGAGGTCATAAAAGCCGCATCCCAAAAAGCATCACGATCTTATATAACCAAACTGAAAAAACAACATGCCCAGGAGATCCTGGATTTGATTATGCTGCTACCGGAACTGGAGCAGGAGGATTACCTGGTCGCTCTTACAGCCCCCCCTTTCAACTACAAACTCACCACCCTCAAACGGCTGGTGAAAACTCAAATGCTGATCAATCAGGCCAACGGCGCCAGACCTGAAGAAGCCAATACCGATTTCTCTTTCCCTGGTATTATCCCCGAAGGCTGGGAGGTCCATTCCACCGGGCTATACCAGGAAATCATGAGCCGCAGCAAAGAAACCCATTATATCAAGATTGCCGAAGCTCCTGTCATCATCGCCGAAAAATACTATGACATTGATGCAGGCCAGTACTACCTCAAAGCCGGGTTTTACGAACAAGGTCACTGGAAATACCGAACGGAAAGCCGGGAAATCTTTTTCTCCAATCGTAAGTTACCGGAGTTGGCCAAGTGGGGTTTCCCTACGAGCAGCGAAAACGCCAAACGCATTGTATCTTTCATGACGGAGTACGAGGCAGCCAACAGAGAGACCATTAAGCTAAGCCAGGTGGTATCTTCTTGCGGTAATAAAATTATCAATGGCCAAAAAGCCTTTGTTCTCGGCAGGCGTAGCATCCTAAAAGACCGCGAGGAGCCCATTGAATTCCTGGCTCCGGATGTCGGGGACCAACAAATCATCAATGCGTTCGAGGCTGCGGGGAATCTTGACGCCTGGATAGAGATGCTGAAGCAATGTATCGGATACGATGGAGTAATGTTGGCTATCTATGCCACATTCTGCGGTCCCTTTTTAGAGCTGCTGAAAAGCAAAGGGTTCACCTATCACATGTGGGGTAGATCCTCGATAGGGAAAACCATCCTGTTGAGCATTTGTTCCAGCATCTGGGGAGATCCGAATAAGCTGCTCCAATCGTGGAATCAGCGAGAAGTCGCTACTGAAAGACGCATGGCGATCTGCAACGAGATTGCCATTTTCCTTGATGAGTTGAAGCAAGCCATCCGTAAAGAGGATGTGGAACGGACTCTCTATGCCGTGACCAACGGACATGGCAGGGGGAGAGGAAGTCTGAAGGGACAACAGAAAACTCTCTTCTGGCAGCTTGTACTGCTGTCTACGGGAGAAATGCCCGCTACCCATACCGCTTCCGATGAAGGAGGTCAGGCCAGGGTTATCAATGTCAGGGACCACCTTTTCGGTCCAGGGAATCGTGATTTGGTCAGGGAATTAGAGCTAACCGCCCGACAGAATTATGGCCTGGCGGGGGCTTATTTCGTACGACATACTGATGCACAGCGGATTCAAGAGCGCCATCAATACTACCTGAAGATGATAAGCAAATCGGCCCAAACCGATATCGCCTATCGGATTGGGAATAACCTGGCCGTTATCCTGGCTGTT
>CAZLKP010000602.1:0-2141 GCA_964560095.1 uncultured Bacteroidia bacterium | reverse complement strand
GCCTGAAGTGCGTGAGATTGCAGCCCAGCAGAATCTAGTGACAGCCGAAAAAAAAGATTCCCAGGGATTGTGCTTCGTGGGAAAGGTGCGGCTGCCTGAATTTCTGCAACAGCAGTTGCAGCCACGCACCGGCGACATCATCGAGATTCCGGCAGATTCTCCTGTTTTTGCTCGTATGGTGCCAGTCGGCACTTCGATATCAGATACCAGCCATAAGACGTTGATGGAAGAAGCCACGCCATTCGACCTTCGTCCTGAGCTGGGCGAAAAGGTCGGCGAACATTCAGGCGCACACTTCTTTACCATGGGTCAGCGGAAAGGATTGAACGTTGGCGGAAAACCGGAGCCCCTCTTTGTGATCGGAACGGACACCCACCGCAATGTGATCTACGTAGGCATGGGAGATCGCCATCCGGGATTATACAAATCGGCCTTGTTTGTGCCGGATCCTGATATCCATTGGGTGCGCCGCGACCTCATGCCTGAACCCGGAGAAAAAATGACGGTGTTAGCCCGAATTCGCTATCGTCAGCCACTTCAGGAAGCGATCCTTCTGCGTCATCCTGAAGGCTTATACGTATCCTTCCAGGTACCTCAGAAGGGCATCACTCCCGGCCAGTTTGTGGCCTGGTATCAGGATGATGAGTTGGTGGGGAGCGGGGTGATTTCACAAACAGGCCCTGCCCAATCGTAATGATTCAGTAGAAAAGAGTAAACATGATTAAAACCCTGAAATGGATAGGGCTGGGAATCGCCGGCTTCCTGTTAATTGTTATAGCCATTGGCTGGGCCTTGAATGAAATTCGGCCCGAAGGTGTGGAGGGCGAAGTGGCCGATCGGCTCGCCAGAAGGATGGAGAAGTCTCTGAATGCCGATGCCTGGGAAGAAACTGGTGCTGTAAGATGGGTGTTTCGGGGAGAAAACCAGCATTTGTGGGACAGAAGGCGGTATTATGCCCAGGTCATGACCGGCAACATGGAAGTGCTGGTAAACCTGAACACACGTGAAGGACTGGTATTCAAAGGTGGAGAGCCAGTTACTGGTGAAAAAGCTACCGAATGGGTCGAAGATGCCTGGAAGATGTGGGTGAATGACGCATTCTGGCTCTCGGCACCCTTCAAGACCTTTGATCCTGGTGTATCGCGGGAATTGTTCGTTAATCATGACGGAGACTCAACCCTTTTGGTGAGCTATCAGAGTGGAGGAGCAACCCCCGGAGATGCCTATCTTTGGCATTTTGATGAGACTGGCACCCCCGATTATTGGAAAATGTGGGTGAGCATTCTCCCGGTCGGAGGTCTCAAAGTACCCTTTGATGGCTGGACAGAAACCGAAACCGGTGCCATTGTTCCAACAGGGCATGGCGACAGTTTCTGGCCGGAAATCACCAACGTGTCCACAACATTTGATCTCTCAGACTGGTACACAGACGAGCAGGATCCGTTCAGAAGGCTGGAGGAATGAAGAGGTGAGGAGGAATACAGGCCATCGGGCAAGTTAAAAATTCGCTCCTCCTTTGGCGGGTAAATTTTCGGGGAGGACCGCGGCGTTGCCTGGAATTATTGGGGCGTTTTTGGTTCTTTTTTCGCCATAAAAAAGAACATATTCTCCAGAGAGGCGGGGGTCTTTCTGCCTTTGACAGGTGAGGGATGTTTCAGGAGGTCAGCGTGTAGCGTGTAGAGGTCAGAAGAAAAGGGATTGATAGCTGAACGGGCTTAATCCTTCGGCCAAAAGAGATAGGAAAGAGTTACGCTAAGTGAGCCGAATGAAACCTTACTTTTCGTTAGATCAAGCCTGGGTTTCGGTGCCATCTAGATGACACCTAAGGCAACCAATCAGAATGTCTTCAACCCCTATCACTCCGACTCCCCGGCAATAGCCGCACCAATAATTCCCGCGAGATTGAGCAGCTCAGCAGGAACAACAGGCACTGAAACCGTGAGGTGGTCGTCAAATTTGTGAAACTTTTTGCTGGCACCGCCGCCCAGGATGATGAGATCCGGATAAAATAGCCTGTGAACGTGTTCAAGATATTGGTCGAATCGTCGGGCCCATTGTTTCCAGCCGAGATCCTCCCGCTTACGGGCTGAATCTGAACAGTAGCGTTCGGCAATATCCCCTTTAAACAAGAGATGACCGAG
>CAZLKP010000601.1:578-2144 GCA_964560095.1 uncultured Bacteroidia bacterium | reverse complement strand
ACCTGCAGGATCCACACCAGAAGAATCCATAACCGGGAGCAGCAGCCACTGATTGAACGGCAAATGAAGGACCTGCGACAGGATGAATGCCCCTGCCCCGACAGCGTACAACGACCAGGAAACCTTCGTCCTGCGCGCCAGGAAAACCCCCAGCAATACCGGCAGAACCAGCATCAATCCCGCATTTAACGCCATCACGAGCACATCCATCGTAATCTCCCTTTCTCTTCCCGACAGCGGCACATCCGCTGCAGTCTGAGTACAGGATTCCAGCAGGCGAACAGGGAATCGTGAGAAATCAACAAACCCACCCCTTCACTGGCACCCATGTTTCACGTGAAACATCACAACCAGGAAACGGGGTCCATCCGGGTAATTACCGATTATATTCGGGGGAGCCCCAGTTATCCCGTTCACACTCTGTGAAACCCGCTCAAAACCCGGGAACCCCCGGCGGGATTGTTCAAATCTGGAGATCTCCCGCTGTGGCTGCCAGATAAACCCGGTACCTGACATGTTTCACGTGAAACGCAGATCTTCAGGGCGATTCTATGCTAGTACAGGGAGAAGTGTGATGCCAGCACGAATTTTTCCTCTGACTCTCTCTGGAGATCCCTATGGGAGATTCTTTCTCCAATCCGGGAAAATCATAAAGTTCGCACCTTCATCTAATCCATTTTCGGTGAATATTATGAAGGCTGATGACAAAAAGAAAAAAACAAAACGCAAGTATGGCCGCAAAGTTAATTATCATCGGCAACACATTATTACCCCCAATCGCGCCGTGGAGAATATCAACACCGTAGGTTAGCGGAAATAGGTAGGATAACGGGCGTATGAGAGCTGGAATGGCTGCAATCGGGAAGAATAACCCGCAAAGAAAGATCATGGGAAAGCGGAAAAAATTGGAAAACGTTTGGGCTTCAAAAACCTCACTGACAGAGACGGCAATAAAAAGCCCAAGAAATGTCGATGAAATGGCGATGAGAAGAATGGCACCGGATAGGCTGACCCAGTCAATTTGGGATAAGTCTGCCAGGAATGCAGCCAGGATGATCGGCACAAAAGCATTCATTACACCAAATAGAATTGCACCGCCGGTCTTGGCCAGCATGAGCAATCTCAGAGGTATCGGCGCAAGCAGCAGCCTGTCGAAGGATTTATTCTTTTTCTCAAACGTGACTGTCACAGCCAGCATGGAGGTGGTACCGAACAGGATGGAAATCGCAACAACTCCTGGCAGAAGAGTGAGGATGCTTTCGAGGCCAATGCCCGACCTGATAAAAAACATTCCTGTCCATGCCACTGGAAATATGATTCCCCAGCTGATATTCGGCGGCTTGAGATAATAAGCTCGCATGTCTTTCTGGACAATACTCCGGAAAGCAATCCACTGCTTCATTGGTTGTTTGCTCCCTTTTCCCTCTTCATCATATCCGGCTCAATTCCTGTCTCCCGAACAAACACCTCCTCCAGGGATGGTTTCAGCCTGCGAGCTTCGGTTACCTGTGCGCCGGCTTCTTCAAGAAATCTGATGATCGGGCCAATATAAATGATATCTGGCGT
>CAZLKP010000601.1:236-568 GCA_964560095.1 uncultured Bacteroidia bacterium | reverse complement strand
CCGCCCCAGGCACAAATGAGATAAGCATGATTTTTGTCTTCTGCATGGACTGCAGCAAATTCTCAACCTGGTCAATTTTTCGAATGGCCCCGCCAACTATGAATGCAATTCGCTCGCACAATCGTTCCGCCTCTTCAATGTAATGGGTGGTGAGAAAGATGGTTGTCCCAGCAGTATGCAGGTCTGTTATAAGCTGCCTGATCTGTCGTGCACTGGCTACATCGATTCCAGTTGTGGGCTCATCCAGAAATAGAATTTTTGGTTGGTGAATGATCCCTGCTGCAATGGTAAGTTTGCGTTTCATGCCCCTGGAATATCCGGCAAACTTTCTA
>CAZLKP010000601.1:0-226 GCA_964560095.1 uncultured Bacteroidia bacterium | reverse complement strand
CATGTGCACGTCGGCGACCCTCATGACCGGGAACGCCGTAGAGTGAGGCACAGAACTCGAGGTTCTGGAATCCTGTCAGTTCGGGATACAGATTACTCTCATCTGGAACAATCCCAAGCAGGTGCTGGGCAAGTTTGGGATTCTTTGAACAGTCCAAACCATCGATGTGAATATTTCCAGTATCCGGACGGGTGAGCCCGGTAAGGATATTGATGGTGGTGGTTTT
>CAZLKP010000600.1:1811-2145 GCA_964560095.1 uncultured Bacteroidia bacterium | reverse complement strand
GCTATTCTCATCTGTTTCCACGAAACAAGAAGCCTCCCCTGTAAGAGGGCATGAGATAAACTTGACCGTACAGATCTCATTTTCTGGCCTATGACAGCACATGCAAAGGATTTGACTACTCAACAGAAGCAGCAGCATTCGCCGCGCGTTCGACAGATAGTTACAGGTTATCTGTGTGTTCTGCCACTTCTTCTCTGGCTGGCGGCAACTATTCTGTACCCGTTGTTTTCCACTTTTTATCTGAGCGTATTGGATATCAAAATTATCGGCAGTGGCGGAACGTTCGTTGGTTTCGATAATTATTTGCGCGTATTGAGATTGTCCCGTTTCTGGG
>CAZLKP010000600.1:1290-1801 GCA_964560095.1 uncultured Bacteroidia bacterium | reverse complement strand
CTGCTCTGGGTGTTAGGGAATGCTCTCCTGCAAACTCTGCTGGCTTTTATAACAGCTCTTGTTCTGCAACAAAAGTTCGTCGGGCGAAATTTTGCGCGTATTTGGATTATTTTGCCGTGGATCGTGCCTACCGTGGTGGTCGTCGTGATCTGGCGCTGGCTGCTGACGGCTTCTGGCGGGATTATTAACTACCTTTTAGTCTCTTTTGGGCTGGCAGCCAAACCTATCGGGTTTTTCAGCACAGGCGGACGGGCGTTTGCCTCGGTGATTGCCATTAATTCCTGGCGCTGGTTTCCGTTTGTGACCGTCATTCTGCTGGCGGCGCTGGTACGCATTCCCCGCGAATTATACGATGCGGCCGGAGTCGATGGAGCCTCGCGATGGCAGCAATTTGGGCATATCACGCTTCCGGGGTTACAGCCCGTGCTTTTTGTGATGGGATTGGTGGGGACCCTGCTCTCGTTTAATGTTTTTGATGTGGTGTGGCTGCTCACAGGCGGTGGACCGGCAT
>CAZLKP010000600.1:349-1280 GCA_964560095.1 uncultured Bacteroidia bacterium | reverse complement strand
ACGACGACTTTGCCAGTATTGATTTACGATACAGCCTTCAAGAAATATCGGTTAAGCCAGGCCGCAGCCATGTCGGTGATTGTCGGCATCGTTTTGTTGATCTTTGCCGTCCTCTTTATGCATTATATGGCCCCATCTTTAGAAGAGGAGAGCTAAACTCATGATCAAAATCCGCCGGGCATAAGAGGATTGGACTCATCTAGCAAGGGGGATGAGACTACAGCGTTAATCGCCGGGGAAATGGACTCGCAAAAAATAGTCCTCTCCCTCATTGTCGCTGAATCTTTTTAGCCTGCGTGAAAGGCTTGTTGAAGTTTTTCTTGTATCCAGAGATTAAGCAGAGTTTCTGCACTGATTCCACGAGTACGAGCAAGGCCGATGATTTGGGAAGACAGTTCTAGATCGGGCCGGTAGTATACTCGTTCTGATTGGATATCTACTTCAAACTCTGCTGGTTCCGTCTGTTCCCAGACCTCAGCCAAATCATGCCTATCCCAATATTCCCCGATTTCTTGATATGATGTCGCCTGTGAAATAGAGGTTTTATTTTCGCTCATAAATTCTCCTCTCAGCCACGGACATAAGGTTTCTCTGTTACGACATCTGCTATAGCAATCTATACTTTCTCACCATACTGAGATGCAGATTATATGTCTCAATGTACGTCGTGCTCATAGATGGTGTCAATAAATAATTTTCCCATTGAAGTCAACAGACAATTGTTTCATCGTACCTTCCCCCGTTTTATACGTAAGTTCATTTCCGCTCCTTCAATTCATAGATACATTCATTGAAGTTCTATGAATTCTCTGCAGGATTATCCTCTCTGTCAACATACTTCAGTTGCCTGATGACAGTTTGCTGTGATTCTGCGTCATTGCTCCTGATCTTCAACACTGGGGTTGGACGCGGAGGACCCTCCGGGGAGGCG
>CAZLKP010000600.1:0-339 GCA_964560095.1 uncultured Bacteroidia bacterium | reverse complement strand
AATCGAACGAAAGTATCAACGTAAAATTAACCTTGACAGATCGAATGTACGTTGTGTAAACGATGCGGAATGCTCAACATCGAGGACTAAATGCCGAAATCAACGTAAATAAACTAAGATGTGCAATGAGCACAATTGTACGCTCTTAGCAAAACTGTTGTACGATGTCAGGATACTTGAAACGCCGTCTGATCATCCTTTTTTCTCTCCTTTTTCTCGTGCTGTTGGTGGTTGCGCCGTTTTATTGGATTTTCTCAGGTTCGATTAAACTTCCTCAGGAGATCATCGCCCGGATACCGACATTCTTTCCACAATCCTTTACACTGCAACATTACAACA